>JAPSJU010000308.1 GCA_031178025.1 Agromyces sp.
CAGGTGCTCGCCGAGCTCGCCGCCGGCCGCAGCGTCGTCGTGGCGACCGCCGACGCCGCAGCACCGGACCACGCCGTCGATCTCGTCGCGAGCATCGCCGTGCAGCTCGCCGCGGTCGTCGAGGCGGCGCTGCGCGCCGGCAGCACCCGGCGCGTCATCGTCTGCGGCGGCGACACCTCGAGCCGCGTCGTGGGCCTGCTCGGCGCCGAGTCGATCTCCATCGCCGCGAATCCGGTGGGCAACGTCGTGCTCTGCGCGGTCGCCTCGCCACACGACTGGCTCGACGGCGTGGAGATGCTGCTGAAGGGCGGCCAGGTGGGACCGGCCGGCCTTTTCGAGCTCGTGCGGACGCTCGGCGCCTGATTCCCGCGATCAGGCGCGCGTCTGGTGCGCATCGAGCGGCACCTCTTGACCGCGCGACGCACGAGGCGCAAAGTGGACCCGTCCGGGGCGCCATCCCCACCCATGAGGTCGACGGGACGGCGCATCGCCCGGTTCTGCAGAGTCGCAGGAGGCGAAATCGTGAGAAGGAACCACCGAGCAGGACTCGGTGCCGTGGCGGTCACGGCACTGGTCGCATTCACCGCCACGACGGCCCACGCCGCCGTCCCCACCGATACGACCGCACTGCGGAGCGCCGTCTCCGCCGACGCGATCATGGATCATCTCGCCGAGTTGCAGGAGATCGCCGACGCGAACGGCGACTCCCGTGCCAGCGGGACCCCGGGATACGACCTGTCGGTCGACTACATCGAGGACCTGCTGGTGGCAGCCGGGTACGAGGTCACCCGGCAGGACTTCCTCTTCAACTCCTTCCGGGAGCTCTCGCCCGCCGTCTTCGAGCGCGTGTCGCCCGACGCGGTGACGTACGAGCCCGGTGTCGACTTCTTCACCGCCGAGTACTCCGGCAGCGGCGACGTCACGGCTCCCCTGCAGGCCGTCGACCTCGTGCTGCCGCCCGGCGCCGAGGCCAGCACCTCCACGAGCGGCTGCGAGCCCGAGGACTTCGCCGGGTTCGCTGCAGGGAGCATCGCCCTCGTCCAGCGCGGCACGTGCGACTTCTCGGTGAAGGCGGCCAACGCCTTCGACGCCGGCGCCGTCGGCGTGATCATCTTCAACGAGGGGCAGGAGGGTCGCACCGAGACCCTGAACCCGACGCTCGGGGACCAGTTCGCCGACCCGATCCCGGTCGTGGGCACCTCGTTCGAGATCGGCGACGAACTCGCGGCGCTGCTCGCCCAGGGCCCCGTGACGATCCACCTCGCGACCGACACCCTCATCGAGCTCGACGTCCCGACGAGCAACCTCATCGCCGAGACGCCCACCGGGCGCGACGACCGCGTCGTCATGGCGGGTGCGCACCTCGACTCGGTGGCCGACGGCCCCGGGATCGAGGACAACGGCACCGGATCGGCGGCGCTCCTCGAAACGGCGCTGCAGATCGCCGAGCTCGGCATCGAGCCGCGCAACACGATCCGCTTCGCCTGGTGGGGCGCTGAGGAGGCCGGCCTCGTCGGCTCGCAGTACTACGTCGACTCCCTGTCGAAGAAGCAGCTCAAGAACATCGAGCTCTACCTCAACTTCGACATGATCGGATCGCCCAACTTCGCGCGCTTCGTCTACGACGGGGACGGCGACGCCTTCGGCATCAAGGGTCCGAGCGGCAGCGACGACATCGAGCAGGTCTTCGAGGACTTCTTCTCCTCGCAGGGCCTCGCCTCGGAGCCGACCGCCTTCGACGGACGATCCGACTACGACGCGTTCATCACCGCCGGCATCCCGGCCGGAGGCCTCTTCACCGGGGCGGAGGACGCGAAGACCGAGGAGCAGGTCGCGCTCTACGGCGGCCTCGCGACGTTCGAGGGCCAACCGGTCTCGTTCGATCCGTGCTACCACCAGGCGTGCGACAGCCTCGACCCGGTCGCGGACGGCGCCGACGCGGAGCTGTACGAGGCGTTGAACGCGGCATACGGCGGAGCGCTCGAGTACGAGGGCGTGATCAGCAACGTGAACACCCAGGTGCTCGAGGAGATGGCCGACGCCGTCGCCCACGCCATCCTGACGTACGCGATGTCGACCTCATCGGTGAACGGCACGGCGAAGGCCTCGCCCGTCGCCATGGAGAAGGTCGGAGACCGCCTCGGCGCGCACTTCATGCGCTGACGTCGCCCGTCGTCGGGCCCCCCCCCCGCGGGGGGGGGGGGCGCCCCCGACGCTCACGACACCGAGAAGCGCACGCGCCAGCGGGTGGGCTCGCGGGGGATGCGGTAGCGCTCCGGCAGCGCCGGACCGACCGCGGCCGAGCCCAGCCCGAGCTGCGCGTGATCGACGTTGAGCCACACCCGGCCGGCGTCGACGAGGTCGTGCGGATGGCGTGCGCGCTCGAGGTCCTCGCTCGTCCAGCGTCGGGCCGTGAAGTCGAACACCGGATCGCCGTCGACACGCAGTGTCGGCAGGCCGTCACCGGCGAGCTCGAGCCACCGCGTGTCCACGTGGTTGCCGTTCTCCTGCGGAACCGGATAGTCGACGCGGAGCTCGTCGATCCGGGCGGCCCAGCGTGAAACGGCCGCGGCATCCCGCGAGTCCACGTACGACTCGCCCGGGCCGCGCCCGAACCACGCCGCGTCGCGATACCCGCCCGGCAGCCCCAGTCGCAGGCCGAGCCGGGGCAGCACGATGTCACGGTGCCGGTAGGGGGTGTCGGCCCACGGTCCGACGAAGTCGACGGATGCCTCGAGCAGCACGGCCTCGTCGTCGTGCTCGCCGATCGCGTGCCAGTCGAACCGGTACACGATGCCGTGCGGATGCGTCGCGGCGGCGAGCCGGCCCTCGACGCGGAGGCGGGCGCCGTCGAGCTCGACACGGTCGGCGCGATCGAGCATGCGATCCATGCCCGTCGCGAGCCAGACCGCCGCGAG
>JAPSJU010000042.1 GCA_031178025.1 Agromyces sp.
CATCGCCCGCTCCGCGCTGCGCGCGTCCGAGACGCCCGACCGCGCGGGCGCCCGCGTCGAGCCGGTGTTCACCGAGCTCATCGCCGACCACACCCGGCGGATGGATGCGCTCGGCCTGACCGCCTGAGGCGTCATCCGCCGTCGACCGGGGACGGCTCGTGCCGTCAGGCGGTACGGCCTGCGCCGGGCTGGGTGAGTCGCTCGAAGAGCGCCGCATCATGACGCTCGCGACGCGGTCCGATGAGGAACGCGGACGCCGCCGAGACGACGCCCGCCGCCACGAGCGAGACGACCCAGATCCAGCCGCCGTCCCACGGCCAGCCGAGCCAGGTGAGGGCGACCCACACGACCGCGGCGACACCCGCCCCGATCGCCGGGACGAGGACGGTGCCGTAGGTGTACCGGCGAGGAAGCACGTACCGCGAGGCGAGCCCGAGGATCGCTCCGCCGAGCACGACGAAGAGCAGCTCCATGCTCAGGCGACGAATCCGACGCGGCGGGATTCCTCCGAGCCGATCTCGACGTAGGCGAGCGACGCGGCGGGAACCACGTAGACGGTGCCCTTGTCGTCGGCCAGCTTCAGGAGGGGAGACTGGCCGCTCAAGGCCGCCGAGACCTGCCGCTCGACCTCCTCCGCCGACTGCGAGGTCTCGAAACCGATCTCACGGGGGGAGTTCTGGATGCCGATGCGAACGTCCACGGTGCGCCTTTCTCTCTTGATCGAAAACACTACGACACGGGCCGCGCCGGGCCGTACGCGTTCACTGTCGGCGGAACGGGTTACCGTTCAGACATGCCCGCCGCCGCCACCCTGCCGAGCCCGGTCGCGACCCTCGCCGACGGTGAGCACGCGGCGGTCTTCGGTGCCCCGGGCAGCGGCAAGACGAGGCTCGTCGTCGAACTCGTCGCCGACCGCATCGAGCGCTGCGGCTACGCGACCGACGAGGTGCTCGTCATCTCGGCCACCCGCGCCTCGGCCACCTCGCTGAGGGACGAACTGGCCGTGCGGCTCGGCGTCACGACACGGGGTCCGCTCGCCCGCACCGCCAATTCCGTCGCCTTCCAGCTCGTCCGGGCGTACACCGGCCGGCCGGTGACCCTGCTCACCGGGGCCGAGCACGACCAGATCGTCGCAGAACTCCTCGAGGGCGGCATCCGCGACGGCTTCGGGCCGGCGTGGCCCGACCTCCTCGGTCCTGAGGTGCGCTCGCTGCAGGGCTTCCGCTCCGAGCTCCGCGACCTCATGATGCGCGCCGTCGAGCACGGCGTCTCGCCGAACGACCTCGCCAGGCTCGGCGAGCTCGCCGAACGGCCCGAATGGGTCGCCGCCGGCGCGTTCCTCGCCGAGTACGCCGACGTGAAGGAGCAGGTGCGTCCGACCCAGTTCGACTCGGCCGAGCTCGGCGCGTTCGCGGCCGCGGTCGTCCGGCGCAGCGTCGTCGATGCCGAGGCATCCGCCGCCCTCGGCTCCCTCGCGGGCGTGCGCCTCATCGTGGTCGACGACGCGCAGGAAGCCACCGAGGCGACCGCAGCGCTGCTGGCCGCCTTCGCGGACCGCGGCGCCGCCATCGTCGCGTTCGGCGACCCCGACGTGGCGAGCAACGGGTTCCGCGGCGGCAGGCCGGAGCTGCTCGGATCGCTCGCGACCGTGCTCGACGGATCGCCGGTGCGGCGCATCGAGCTGCCGGGGGTGCACCGCGGGCGGGGAGCGATCCGCGACGTCGTCCGTTCCGTGACCGGGCACATCGGCACGGCGCTCGGTGGAGCGCACCGGCGGGCCTCGCTCGTGGGCGACCGCGACGGGGCCGACGCCGAGATGCGCGCCGCATCGCGTGAAGCCGCACGGGCATCCCGTGACGACGACCCGCTCATCCCCGTCGTCGGCGTCGAGGCGCCGTCGCACGCGGCCGAGTGCCAGGCGGTGGCCGGCCTGCTGCGGGAGCGTCATCTGCTCGACGGCGTGCCGTGGTCCTCGATGGCGGTCGTGCTCCGCTCGGGTGCCGATGTCCCCGCCTTCGAGCGCGGACTGGCGCTCGCCGACGTGCCGACCGCGGGACATGCGGCGCGCACGGCGCTGCGCGATGCCCCCGCCGCTGCCGCCCTGCTCTCGGCCGCCTCCCTCGTGCTCGATCGCGAGCCACTCACCTCCGAGCTCGCCGTCCGACTGCTCACCGGTCCGCTCGGCCGACTCGACGGCGTGGGCCTGCGCCGGCTCCGGCTCGCGCTGCGCCATGAGGAGCTCGCCTCCGGTGGCACTCGCGCCGCCGACGAGCTGCTCGTCGACGCGCTGTCGGCTCCCGGCGGATTCGAGACGATCGATGCCGCCCCCGGCCGCCGGGCGGCGCGTCTCGCCAAGCTGCTCGCGGCCGCGAAGGGCGTCGCGATCTCCGGCGGCACGATCGAGGAGGTGCTGTGGTCGCTCTGGGACGGGAGCGGACTCGCCACGGAGTGGGGCGCCCAGGCGCGAGGCACCGGTGTGCTCGCCGAAGAGGCGAACCGGTCGCTCGACGCGGCCGTCGCCCTGTTCGCCGCCGCCACGCGCTACGTCGAGCGCGAGCCGGAGGCGCCCGCGGGGCGATTCGTCGACGAGGTGCTCGCCAGTGAACTGCCCGAGGACTCGCTGGCGCCGCGGCGGAGTGCCGAGACGGTGCTCGTCACGACGCCGCCGACGCTCATCGGGCGCGAATTCGACGTGGTCGTGATCGCCGGCCTGCAGGACGGCGTCTGGCCGAACCTCCGGCCTCGCGGCACGCTGCTGCATGCCGGGCTCCTCCCGCGCGTCGTCGCGGCAGCGCGCTCCGGAGCCCCGTTGCCGCAACCCGAGAACGCCGCCGAGGCGAGGGCGTCGGTCCGAGGCGACGAACTGCGCCTGTTCGCGCTCGCCGCGTCGCGCGCTGCTCGGCAGCTCGTGCTGACGTGCACGGCGAACGACGAGGAGCAGCCCTCGATGCTCATGGGCTATGCGACCGAGCGCGTGCGCCCGCGTCGCCGGCCGCTCCATCTTCGCGGCCTCGTCGGAACGCTCCGGCGCGAACTCGTCGAGACGGCCGATCCCGAAGCCGCGGCCGCCCTGGCCCTCCTCGCCGAAGAGGGCGTGCCCGGTGCGCACCCCGACGACTGGTACGGCGTGGCCGAACCGACCACCACGGCGCCGCTCGTCGACCTCGACGGCGACCCGGAGGCGATCGTCGCCGTGTCGCCCTCGCAGATCGACCGGGCCGAGGAGTCCCCGCTCGGCTGGTTCATCGACCATGTGGCCTCGCCGCCCTCGGGTCTCGCCGCGTCGATCGGCACGATCGTCCACGCCGTCGTCGAGGAGGCCGGTGCGCGCGACGACGGCGACACGAGCGTCGAGACCCTGTGGGCGGCCATCGAGGAGCGGTGGCGCGAGCTCCACTTCGAGGCGGGATGGGTCGCGGAGCGGGAACGGCGTGGCGCGCGGCGGATGGCCGAGGGAGCCGCCGACTACCTCGCGAGCTTCGCCGACGATCGCAAGGTCCTGCTCGGCGCCGAGGGGCGATTCACCGTCGTGGTCGGTCGTGTCCGCCTCACCGGCACGATCGACCGAGTGGAGGCGTCGCCCGACGGCACCACGGTCATCGTCGACCTGAAGACGGGCCGTACGCCTCCGACCGCTGAGCAGACGGCGCAGCATCCGCAGCTCGCGGCGTACCAGCTCGCCGCACGCATGGGCGAGGTACCCGACGCGGGCCGACGGGGTGGCGCGAAGCTCGTCTACCTCGCGAGGCCCGCCCGCGGCGCCGCCTACTCCGAGCGAGCGCAGCAGCCCTTCGACGACGTCGCCGAATCGGAGTTCCGCGAGCGCCTCGCGTCCATCGGTCGCACCATGGCGGGCAGCACCTTCGAGGGGCCGGGCGAACTCGGCTTCAGATCCCGGTTCGGCGCGTGGCAGTATCGCGTGCACCTGGTACCGGCGGTCTCCGCATGAGCGCTCCGATCAGCGCCCTCGAGATCGCTGCCCGACTCGGCCTCCACGCGCCGACGCCGGAGCAGCGCGCCGTCATCGAGGCGGATCCCGACGGCGCGAGCATCGTGGTCGCCGGCGCGGGAAGCGGCAAGACGGAGACGATGGCGAATCGCGTCGTCTGGCTGCTCGCCAACGGCCACGTCGCCGTGCCCGAGGTGCTCGGCCTCACCTTCACCCGCAAGGCCGCCGGCGAACTCGCCGACCGCGTGCGCGAACGCGTGGCGCAGCTCGTCGCCGAGGGCATCTCCGACCTCGCGGTCGATCCGCTCGAGTCGGCTGCCGTCGGCACCTACAACGCCTTCGCGAGCGCCATCTACCGTGAGCACGCCATGCTGATCGGGCGGGAGCCCGACGCAGCGGTACTCGGCGAGGCCTCCGCATGGCTCCTGGCGCGCTCGGTTGCCAGCGCCTCGGCCGACCCTCGGCTCGTCGAACTCGACGCCTCCCTCGATCGCGTCACGGGTGCGGTGCTGGCGCTCAGCCGGGCCCTCGCCGAGAACGTCGTCGACAGCCGTGACGTCCGTGCCTTCGCCCGGGACTTCCTCGCGATGGACGGGCTGCCCATCGGCGCACCGCGCAAGCGAACGGACTTCGCGAGCTTCACCGACGCGCTGGGCGTCGTCGGCGCCCTGCCGCCGCTCCTCGAACTCGCCGATGCCTACGCCGCCGCGAAACGAGAACGGGGCTACGTCGAGTTCTCCGATCAGGTCGCGCTCGCACTCGCGATCTGCGAGGCGCACCCCGACGTGGTCGGTGCCCACCGGGAGCGGGCCCGCACCGTGCTGCTCGACGAGTACCAGGACACCAGCGTCGTGCAGACCCGCCTGCTCGCCACGCTCTTCCGCGGTCACTCGGTCATGGCGGTGGGCGACCCGGATCAGTCCATCTACGGGTGGCGGGGGGCGAGCGCCGCCAACCTCGCCCGCTTCGCGAACGACTTCTCGGACGGCGATGCCGTCGGCGTGTTCGACCTGTCGACGAGCTGGCGCAACCCGCGTGTCGTGCTCGACGCCGCGAATGCGATCATCGAGCCGCTCGACGCCGGGATACCCAAGGCCCCGCTCGCGCCATCGCCGTTCGCCCGAGGGGGTCGGCTCGAGACGGCGTGGGCCGAGACCATCGAGCACGAGGCCGACCTCGTCGCCGGCTGGTTCGCGTCCAGGCTCGGTCGTGCCGGCGACCGGGGCGCGCTCACGGGAGCGCTGCTCTGCCGGACCTTCTCGAACGTCGGCGTGTTCACCGCTGCCCTGCGCGCGCACGGCGTGCCGGTGCACGTGCTGGGCATCTCCGGGCTGCTCGACCAGCCCGTCATCGCCGACCTCGTCTGCGTGCTCCGCGTCCTGCACGATCCGACTGCCGGCTCCGAGCTCGTGCGCGTGCTCGGCGGCGCGCGGTGGCGCGTCGGCGCCGCCGATCTCGATGCGCTGCGGGTGCTCGCGAAGTGGCTCGTCGACCGCGACCTGAGCAGCAGGAAGCTCGACGACGGCGTGAAGCAGGGACTCCGTGCCTCCATCGCCCCGGATGAATCGCCGTCGATCGTCGACGCGCTCGACTTCCTGCTCACCGCTCCGGACGGCCATTCGGCGCTCCGCGGATTCAGCGCATCGGGACTGGGCCGCATGCGGCGCGCCGGGGCCCAGCTGCAGTCGCTTCGCCGTCGCGCCGGTCTCGGACTCGTCGACTTCGTGCACCTCGTCCAGCAGGAACTGCTGCTCGACATCGAGGTGGCCGCCAACGGGACGCAGCCGCTGGGCGGTCCGAGCCTCGACGCCTTCGGCGAGCTGCTCACCGGGTTCGCGAACGTGTCGGAGCAGCCGACGCTCGGCGCCTTCCTCGGATGGCTCACCGAGGCCGAGCAACGCGACCGGCTCGCCCCCCGACACGACGAACCGGAACCCGGCGCGGTGCAGGTGCTCTCCATCCACGGCTCGAAGGGGCTCGAGTGGGATGTGGTCGCCATCCCGCGCATGGTCGACGAGGAGCTGCCGTCGAAGCCCCGGTCGACCAAGGGCTGGCTCGCCTTCGGCGAGCTGCCCAACGACTTCAAGGGCGACTGCGCCGAACTGCCGCAGCTCCAGTGGCGCGGCGTGCAGAGCCAGGCGGAGTTCGACGAGGCCGTTCAGGCCTTCGCCGCCGAGAACCGCGAGCGCCATGCCGAGGAGGAGCGGCGGCTCGCGTACGTCGCGCTCACCCGCACGCGCTCGGAGCTCCTGCTCAGCGGCTCATGGTGGTCGACGCAGAAGGCGCCGCGGACACCGAGCACATTCCTCCGCGAGCTCGCCATGGCCGGGGTGATCGATGCCGCCGCCCTGCCGAGTGCACCGGCGTCGACCGAGAATCCCCGCACGAGCGCCGAGGGGCGCATCAGCTGGCCGCTCGACCCTCTGGGCGGCAGGCGGACCGCGGTGCACGCAGCGGCCGACGCCGTCCGGGTCGCCGCGGGCCGGCCGAGCGGTGCCGGCATCGGCCCGCGGCTGGCCGAGGAGCTCCGACTGCTCATCGCGGACCGACGACGGCGGTTCGAACAACCGGCGGCTCCGCCGATCCCGACGCGCGTCCCTGCATCGCGGTTCAAGGACTACGTCGACGATCCCGCACACGTCGGCGAGCAGTTGCGCCGGCCGATGCCCCAGCGCCCGTACCGCGCCACTCGCCTCGGCACCCTCTTCCACTCCTGGGTGGAGCACCGCTCGACGGGAGAAGCCGACGCCGCCGCGATCGACGACGACGTGCTCGTGACCAGCGGGCCGGCGAGCGAGGCGGCGACCGAGCGGGTCGGGGATGCGACGAGCGAGCGGATGCGCGCGCTGCAGGCGACCTTCGAGGCATCCGAGTGGGGTGGGCGCAAGCCCATCGCCGTCGAGCTCGAGCTGCACCTTCCCATCGATGCGCACGTCTTCGTCTGCAAGATCGACGCCGTCTACGACGTCCCGCACGGCAGCGCGCTCGCCGCCCGTGGCATCCGATACCAGGTGGTCGACTGGAAGACGGGCAAGGCCCCGCGCGACGAGCGGGATCTCGAGCTGAAGCAGACGCAGCTCGCGCTCTACCGCCTCGCATACGCCGAATGGGCCGGGGTCGACCCCGCGGCGATCGATGCGGTGTTCTACTTCGTGGAAGACGACCGGGTCATCCGGCCCGACCAGCTCTACGACGAGGCAGCGTTGCGACGGTCGTGGGCGACGGTGGCATCCGTCGACGCGCCAGGAAGGGCGGGCATGGCGTCGTCATCTGCGCCGGCGCGGACCGATCTCGCATCGTGATCGGGTTCTCTCTGCGGAGCCGCGTCTCCCCAGTCGCTGAGGTCGAGCGGGATCGGCGCCGTGACATCCATCGGCGTGGCGGGGCGTTCGCCCGCCTCGCGACGCTCGAGCTCCGAGAAGTCGTAGCTGTCGGTGAGCAGGGTCGCCCCGGCCTCGCGCTGGGGATGCTCGCGGGGCGTGTGGTCGAGCATCCGCTCGACCTCGCCGACCGCGAGGATCGGGCCGGTCTCGGGTGAGAGCGGCTCGCTCGAATGGTCGTGCACGTTCGCGGCCAGCCCGTCGAGGAGTGCGACCGCATCATCGATGATCGCGGGGTTGCGCTCGTCGACGCCGTGCAGCAGCCACCGCGCGAGCTCGAGCTCGCCGTAGAGCAGCGCGCGCTGCGGCAGGTGCGCGTCGGCCTCCCCGGCCCGACCGGAGAGGTAGGCCTCGAGCGCGGACTCGGCGGACGCGCCGCGTGAGGTGAGGAGCCAGTGCAGGTCGCGGGCCGGGTCGGCGACGGAGAGGGCGGACCAGCCCAGTACCGCCGTGACGGCATCGCCTCCGACGAGGATGGAGTCGGCACTGAGCGAGCCGTTCACCACCGTCGTGCGGAACCGCCAGAGCGCCTCGTCATCGGTCGCCTGCTCCCAACGCCGCAGGATCGCCGCGGGCAGCCGGCCGGTGTCCGCAGCGCGACCGATGAGCTCGACGACCTCGTCGCGCGCTTCCTCCGCGGAGAGTCGGGGCAGACCCGCGTCGGCGACGAACCCGCTCGGGAGCGAGTGGATCGCGGCGATCGCCGCACCGACGGATGCCGCGAGCGTCGCGTGTTCGGTGAGCTCGTCGGCGGTCAGCACCGCGCCGGAGAGGAACTCCGTGACGATCGCCCGGGTGCCGTCGATCGGCGCCTGTCCGACGAATCCCGGCACGAGGAACGGCAGGCGCGACCGGATTCCCGGCGTCATCGCGCGGATCGCGACGAGGTCGGCGGACTGCTCGGTCTCGGCGCCCTGCGAGCGCGGCGCGCGGATCAGGAGACGGCGGCCGTCGGCGGACTCGAGCTCGACGGCATCGAACGCGCCGTGGCTCCGGCGAGTGTGCGGCCGGGCTGCGCGCACCTCGAGCCCGGGCACCGCCGCCGTGGCCAACGCGGCTAGAGTGAGAGGGGGTCTGGCCATGGCACACAGCTTAAGCAGGCGAATCCTCGTCTGGAGCGACCGCCACGCCTTCCCGCCGACTCCGCAGTGAAGTGCAGAGAGGTGTCAGTGCGCGAATCGACAACGCCGCCGCTCGCGCGTGCCGCGCTCGACCGCGATGGTGAGGCCAGGGGACGCGCGGATTTCCGCGTCACGTTCGACGGCGACACCGCGTCGCGCGTCATCCTCGTGCAGCGGGGGCGGGTGCTCCTCGCCGAACCGGCCGAGGGCTCGGCGCCCGAACTGCAGTTCCTCCGCCCCACGGACCTTCCCGCCGGTACGTCCGACGAGCTCCGGTGCTACCTCGGCCGTACTCTCGCCGCCCCGGAGGCCGCCGGCGATGCGGCCGATGGGCTGCCCGCCGGCACCCCCATCGAGGTTCGCCTCCTCGACGAGGAGACCGCGCTTCGCGTCGCTCCCGACGCGCGATGGGTCGGGCTGCGCGCCGCCGTTCCGCTGCTCGGCGACCGTGACGCCGGGCTCTTCACCGAGGCCCTCGGCATCGCGAACTGGCTGGAGACCTCCGCCTTCTGCCCGCGCTGCGGCTCGCCCGCGACCATCGAGCAGGCCGGCTGGGCCCGACGCTGCGATCGCGAGGACGTCCTGCTGTTCCCACGTACCGATCCGGCCGTGATCGTGCTCGTGACCGACGACGACGATCGCATCCTGCTCGGTTCGAACGCGCTCTGGGAGCAGCACCGCTTCTCACTCCTCGCCGGCTTCGTCGAGCCCGGCGAATCGCTCGAGGCCGCCGTGGTGCGCGAGGTCGGAGAGGAGGCGGGCATCGCCGTCGACCGCGTCGAGTACGCCGGCTCGCAGCCGTGGCCGTTCCCGGCGAGTCTCATGCTCGGCTTCACGGCCCGGGTGGCCGGGGGCAGCGTGGCGGAGACGGCGACGCCCGACGGCGTCGAGATCCTCGAGCTGCGCTGGTTCTCCCGCGCTGACCTGGTCAGCGCGATGCCCGAGGTGTCGCTGCCAGGGGACATCTCCATCGCGCGGTGGCTGCTCGAGCGGTGGTACGGCGGTCCGATCCCGGAGCCGGGCAGCCGGGCGACGTCATGACCGTGGCATCCGAGCCGCTGCTCGACGCGCTCGACGACGACCAGCGGGTGGTGGCGGAGGCGCTCATCGGCCCGGTGTGCGTGCTCGCCGGCGCCGGCACGGGCAAGACCCGCGCGATCACCCATCGGATCGCGTACGGCGTCGCGTCCGGTGCCTACGACCCGGCCAGGGTGATGGCGCTCACCTTCACGTCACGGGCCGCGGCAGAGCTGCGAGCGCGACTGCGCGTGCTCGGTGCCGGGGGCGTAGCGGCTCGCACCTTCCACGCCGCAGCGCTCGCCCAGCTCAATCACTTCTGGCCCCTCGTCGTCGGTGGGTCCGCGCCGCGGATCCTGGAGTTCAAGGGAAGGCTGCTCGGAGAGGCGGCCGAGCGGCTGCGCCTGCGCGTCGATGTGCCGACCCTCCGCGACGTGGCATCCGAGATCGAATGGCGCAAGGTCAGTGCCCTCGGCATGGACGCCTACGCCGAACGCCTGGCCGCGCGCGGAGCGCCCGGTGCGCTCACGCCCGAGCAGATGCTGGCGCTCATCGCGGGGTACGAGCAGTTGAAGGACGAGCGTCGCATGCTCGACTTCGAGGACGTGCTCCTGGCGACGGCGGGCATGATCGAGTCGGAGCCGTCCGTCGCGATGCACGTGCGCGAGAGCTACCGTCACTTCGTGGTCGACGAGTACCAGGACGTCTCGCCCGCGCAGCAGCAGCTGCTCGAGCTGTGGCTCGGCGACCGCCGCGACGTCTGCGTCGTCGGCGACGCGAGCCAGACGATCTACTCGTTCGCGGGTGCGACCCCCGAGTACCTGCTCGGCTTCGAGCGCCGCTACGACGGGGCGACGCTCGTGCGCCTCGAGCGCAACTACCGATCGGCGCCCGAGGTCGTCGCCGTCGCCAACCGCCTCATGCGCGGTCGAGCGGGTGCGCTCCAGCTCGTCGCCGTGGCGGACGACCGCGCACATGAGCGGGATGGCGCGCCCGAGCGGCAGTCCACGGTCGAGCGGACGACTCCCGTGCTCGAACCCGAGGTGGTCGAGTACGCGGACGAGCTCGCTGAGGCCCGCGGCGTCGCCACCCGCATCCGCCAGCGTGTCGATGCCGGCGTTCCGCCCGAGTCGATCGCGGTGCTCCTGCGCGTGAACTCGCAGACGGCGATCCTCGAGCGGGCGCTCGAGGAGGTCGGCGTGGGTTCGCGTGTACGCGGCGCGGCTCGATTCTTCGACCGGCCCGAGGTGCGGCAGGCGGTGCACGCCCTTCGCGCGGCGGCGCTCACGATCGCGGGGGAGCCGCTCTTCAAGTCGGTGAGCGACGTGCTGCGTTCGCTCGGCTGGACGGTCGACGCACCCGACGGGCCCGGCGCGGTGCGCGCCAGATGGGAGTCGCTCAACGCGCTCGCCCGACTCGTCGACGACGCGCCGCCCGGCACCACCTTCCGGGAGTTCGCCGATGAGCTGCGTGCCCGCGCCGAGGCGCAGCACGAACCGCCCGTCGCGGCGGTCACGCTCGCGACGCTGCACTCCGCGAAGGGCCTCGAATGGGACGAGGTGCACATCGTCGGGCTCACCGAGGGAATGCTCCCCATCGCGTACGCGAAGGGACTCGACGCGATCGACGAGGAGCGGCGGTTGCTCTACGTCGGCATCACGCGGGCACGGCGCCGCTTGACGCTGAGCTGGCCCCGCGCGAGCGGCCAGCATCGAGGTGAACGGGAGCCGTCGCGGTTCCTCCAGGAGCTCGGCACCCGCACTCCGCGTGCGGTGCGTGCGGATGCCGCAGCGGCGCCCAGCTCGGCCGGTCGCCGCTGACCGTCAGGGAGGCGTTCGCGAGCGAAATCCGCCCGTGCGTCACGCGATCGTCGACGAGGCCGGCCGCGAGCGACGCGGCGTCGAGCACCGCTCGCGCGGATGCGGTCGCAGCGGGTCGGCCCGCGAGCTGCGCCGCGATCACCGGCCAGGCGGCATCGCCGTCGCGTCGGACGAGGTCGAGGCAACGCAGGCACGGGCCGTCGCCCGGCTCGACGAACGGGCCCACCCGCACGCCCGAATCGTCGAACACGATCGCGAGGTGGGGCACGTCGCGCCGGAGCCAGGGGAGATGGCGTGCGGGGGAGACCACCCACGTGGTCGCGATGACCGCCGCCGTCACCGCACCGGACACGTCATGGGCGCCGCCGCTGACGACGTGGTGTCCGAGCATCCTCAATGCCGAGGAGACGAGATGCGCGAAGGGCTCGTCCGCATCGACCACGACGGTCGAGGCGTCGGCGGACGGTGCCGCCGTCGGTGCGACGGTCGCGAACGCCGGGGCGAGCTCGGCGAGCAGCCGCTCCACCTGCTGGGTCGTGGCTCCGAGCCCGACGCCGATCGTGCGCAGGGTGTCGTCGCTCGCTCCCGAGCGGAGTGCCGCGATGAGGCCGACCTCGACGGCGCCCGCGTCCGCCAGGACGACGCGGGGCACGACGGCCCCGAGCTGCAGCGTCGTGGTCGAGCGCCACACGAGAGGCAGTGCCGGATCGATGCGCGGAGCCATGACGGAAGCATGCCCGAGCGCGGCGCGGCGGCGCGGCATCCGTCCACAGGCCGGCTGGGGCCGGATTGGCCGGATCCGCCGGCACCGACGGGCTCACGCCGTGGGTTCGTCGCCGTCTTCGCCAGGGCCGGCGGGGGTCTCGCCGCGAAGGAGCTGCTCGAGCGCCTGGTCGAACTCGTCGTGCTCGACCGTGTCGTTCGTGGCGGTTCCCGTGAGCCGCGCGACGAGCGCACTCGGATCGTCGAGGTCGGCCGCGGTGGGCAGGATGTCGGGATGCGCCCACAGGGCGTCGCGCCGTTCGACGCCGACGGCGTCGGTGACCGCG
>JAPSJU010000309.1 GCA_031178025.1 Agromyces sp.
CTCGCCGTCGCCCTCGGCGGCCTCATCGGCACCGCCCTACGGCTCGGCGTGGACCTGGCCTACCCGCACGACGATGGAGCGTTCCCGACCGCGACCCTCCTCGTGAACGGCATCGGGGCTCTCGTGCTCGGCTGGCTCGTGGGCGGCCTCTGGACACGGCCCACGACGCCCACCTGGCTCAGAGCCGGTCTGGGCTCCGGCGTCATCGGCTCCTTCACGACCCTGTCCGCCGTCATGGTCTCGCTCCTCCTGCTCACCCGCGAGCAGGAACCCTGGCTGGCAGGCGCCTACCTGGCGGCGTCCGTGGTCGGAGGGCTGGCACTCGCGGCGGCCGGACTTCGCATCGGGTCGCGCCTCGCGCATCGCAGCGTGCCCACCGAGGTCACCGACGCCGGGCAGACGCTGTGATCGACGGGCTCTCACCCCTCGGCGTGGCCGCGGTGCTCGTGGCCGGCGCGGTCGGCGCGGTGCTGCGCTATGCGGTGTCGCGGATCTTCCCGGTGCGACCCGGCCGCCTGCCCGGTGGAGTGCTGATCGCGAACATCGTCGGCTCCGGCATCGCCGGCGCCGTCATCGGGCTGGCCGAGCGCGCGGCGCTCGACGGGGAGCTGCGCCTCATCCTCGTCACCGGATTCTGCGGCGGCCTCACCACCTTCAGCACCTGGGCGATCGAGACCGTCGAGCTCGCCGACGGCGGCCGCTGGCGCGCGGCGATCCTCAACGTCGCCGTCACGCTCGTGCTGGGCCTCGCGGCGGCGGCGGCGATGTACCTCGTCACCCGCTGAGCTGCGGCGCTTCCCGCACCACCGGGACCTCGCGCCGCCGAAGCGGGCGTCAGAGCATCGCCATGATCTGACGGGCGATCATGCGGCCGGCGCGATTCGCGCCGATCGTCGATGCCTGCGGGCCGTAGCCGGCGAGGAAGACCCGAGGGTCGCTCCACGCGGCGCCCTGCCCGACGGTCACGCCGCCCGACTTCTCGCGCAGCTTCAGCGGGGCGAGATGGCGCAGCTCGGGCCGGAAGCCCGTCGCCCAGATGATCACGTCGGCTCGCGCCATGCCGCCCTCGTCCCCGTCCCACACCACCCGATCGGCCTCGATGCGATCGAACATCGGCCGGGCGACGAGCAGCCCGCGTTCGATGCCTGCGGCGATCCGTCGGTTCCTCGGCACGCCCGTGCCGCTCACGATCGACGGAAGGGCACGACCGGACCTGGCCGCCTCGTCCTGCACGGCGACGGCGGCGGATGCCCCTTCGAGATCGAGCTCCTGCCGGTCGAGCCAGTCGATGGGCCGACGGGAGACCCACGTGAGTCCGGCCGCGACGTCTTCGAGTTCGAGCATGAAGCCGATCGCGGAGGTGCCGCCGCCGACCACGACGACGTGCTGGTCGCGGAAGTCCTCGGCGGAGACGTAGTCGGACGTGTGCACGTGCCGTCCGGCGAAGTCCGCCATGCCCGGGTAGTAGGGGACGAACGGGGAGCCCCAGGTGCCGGTCGCGTTCACGAGGAACTGCGTCGCGATCTCGTGCTGGGGTGCGGAGGGTGCGGGCGGCTCCTCGAATGTCCTGCGACGCCGGAAGAGTCCGCGCGCCTTCTGCTCCTCGACGAGCGCGGGCTGCGGCGCGAGGTCCTCGTACCGCACGACGAGGTCGATGCCCGCGTTCTCCACCACGCGTACGCTCATCGGTCGCCGGACCCGCAGGTCGAAGTGCTGCTCGAACCGGCCGTAGTACTCGGCGACCACCTCCTTCGCCGGGAGGCTCCGGTCAGCGGTGTCGAAGCTCACCCCGAGCTCGGCCATCCCCGGCAGGTCGTTCACCCGGTGCGCGGTGCCGAGCCGGAGCGACGACCAGCGATGCTGCCAGGCACCGCCCGGTCCGGGCGCGCGGTCGAGCATGACGAAGTCCTCGTCGGCGACGAGTTCGAAGCGGCGCAGGTAGTACGCCACGGAGAGTCCGGCCTGTCCGGCGCCGATCACGACCACCTTCACACGTTCCGGACTCGTCATCACACGACAATCTCAGCACGGGTTGCCGCATCCGCGCACCACACCGTCCGGATCCGCAGCTCGATGGCCTGTGCATGCCTCCGCTCGGCAGTGATTCGCGGTGCTAAACTTGCAGCCGGACGAATTTTCATTTATCAGATGAGCGCCGGGTGACGACCACATCCCATCCGGCCAGATGTCGTAAGGGGGTCACGCATGGGGCGCGGCCGTCAGAAAGCCAAGCACACCAAGGTCGCTCGGGAGCTGAAGTACTTCAGCCCCAACACCGACTACAACGCGCTTGAGCGCGAGCTCACGGGTTCGCAGCATGACGATTACAGCGAAGAGGCGTCGAAGTGGGCGGAATACGCCGCCGACGACGACGACACCTACGTCATAGGCGACGAGCAGCGCGCCTGACGGCTGACCACTGAGACTGACCACTGACGGCACTCCACCGCGGCGACGCGGTCCGGTCGACGGGCGGAACGACCAGGATCCGGCGATCACCGTTCGTGACGGGTGATCACGCGTGCAGCGCGCGCGCCGCGTCCTCCACGAACCGCTCCAGCTCGGCGAGCGAGCCGTTCGAGGTGATGGCACGCAGCACCACCTCGTCGACCACATCGAATGCGACGAGTCGCGCCGGCTCGGCGGAGGCATCCAGCGCGGCGTCGATGGCGCGGATACCGAGCCGCTCGAAGTTCGCGGCATACGCCGCGACGGACTCGTACCGAGCCGCCTCGCGGGAGAGCGCCGCCCGCGCGGCAGGATCGGTGATCGTGCGCACGTACAGCACCGTGCGGGTCATCCGGTCACCCGCATGGCGTCGCGCCTCGGCAGCGGCCTCGGCGGCGGCGGCGGGCGTCAGCCAGTTGAACAGCACGCCGTCGGC
>JAPSJU010000310.1 GCA_031178025.1 Agromyces sp.
GCCGTGACGCTCCGCGTCGGCGACCTCGACGCCATGATCCGGTACTACCGCGACGGCGTCACGCTGGATCTGCTCGCCCATGACGGACCCGTCGCCGTGCTCGGCCGAGGCGCCACCGCCGTCGTGGTCCTCGAGCATGCGCCGGAGCTCAGGCACGCCGGACCTCGAAGCGCAGGCCTCTTCCACACCGCCATCCTCTTCGATTCCCGGGAGGCCCTCGCGACGGCCATCGCGTCGGTCGCCGCCCGGTATCCCGGCACCTTCACGGGCAGCGCCGACCACCTCGTGAGCGAGGCGTTCTACTTCACCGACCCCGAGGGCAACGGCGTCGAGCTGTACTTCGACCGCGACCGCTCCACCTGGAGCTGGACGCACGGCCGGATCGAGATGGCGACGATCTTCCTCGACCCGAACCGGTACCTCGCCGAGCATCTCGGCGAGCGCGGTGCGGACGCCGCGACCACGGGCACCGGCCTCGGCTCGGCGGTGGTCGGTCACGTCCACCTCTCCGTCGGCGACGTCGCGAGCGCACGCGAGTTCTACGTCGACCGACTCGGCTTCGAGACGACGGCCACCCTCGGCGACTCGGCACTCTTCGTCTCGGCGGGCGGCTACCACCACCACATGGCGATGAACACCTGGAACAGCGCCGGTGCAGGTCGACGCGGGCTCGCATTGGGCCTCGGCAAGGTGGAGATCGTCGTTCCCGGCCCCGACGACCTCGGCGCACTCGGCGAACGGATGTCGCACTACGGCGTGGCGACCCGCGATGACGGCCGGGTACTGGCCTTCGACGACCCGTGGGCGAACCTCGTCGAGGTGCGTGCGGCCGTCGAGGACGCTCCCGTGCGATGAGCACGTCGTCGACGAGCGGATCCGCTCAGCGGATGACGGGCGGCGGCGTCTTCTGGTGGGACATGTCGTGGAAGCTCGCGAAGTCGAGTCCCGTGCCGGGCAGCGGCGTCAGGTCCGGTCGCGCTCGCAGGCCGTCGAGGACGACCGCCAACTGCCGCCGCCAGAACGGCAGGTAGGTCCCCCCGTACTGGCCGACCGAGCCGAGCATGTCGACGAGCACGCTCAGGTCGACCGCCGTGACATCCGTGCGCAGCGTGCCTTCGGCCTGGGCCCGGGCGACGATGCCGTTCATCGCCTCCTCGAACTCGGCCCCCGGCCGGTACGTGGGATCGAGTTCGGCGACGCGACGCATCACCGCTGGAAGGTACGGCGACTCGGCGACCCAGGCTGCGAGCCGCTCGAGCCAGAGCTCGATCGACCGCCATCCCGTCTCCGCGCCGAGGATCTCGGGCGCGAAGTCGTGGAGTTCGGCGACGGCGGTGTCGTACAGCTCGCGGACGAGCGCGTCGCGGTTGGGGAAGTGCCGATAGACCGTGCCCGCGCCGACGCCGGCCCGAACGGCGAGCTCGTCGAGGGGGGCGTCGATGCCGCGCTCGGCGAAGAGCCTCCTCGCCTCGATGAGCAATCGTTCGTGATTGCGTCGGGCGTCACGTCGAGGCGATGCGCTGGAACTCACCTCTTCACTGTACGCCCCGACGTGGGTATGATTCGGAGGGTCGCCTCCGGTTGATCCGGAGGCGATGGCCCTCTCGGGGGAGAGGGGCCGAGGTGCGGCGGCCCGAGCGACGGTACCCGACGTCGCGACGGGTTCGCCGCACCGCTTCGGCCGCAGGAGTCCCGGAGCATCCACGATCGACGATCCCGCACGGGAGCGCACGGCTAGGCTGGGAACGTGGCCGTACCCACTGAGCACGAACCTCCCGTCGAGCGGAACACCCGCACGATCGAGGCCTCCGTCGTCACCGATTTCAGCGACCGGATGAGCTACGGCGGCTACCTCGACCTCGGCACCCTGCTGGCCGCACAGCGGCCCATCTCCCGGCCCGAGCACCACGACGAACTGCTGTTCATCATCCAGCACCAGACCACCGAGCTGTGGCTGAAGCTCGTGCTGCACGAGCTCGAGACCGCGCGCGACCTGCTGCGGGCCGACGAGCTCGCTCCCGCCCTCAAGTGCATCGCGCGGGTCAAGCACATCCAGCGCACGCTCACCGAGCAGTGGTCCGTGCTCGCGACCCTCACGCCGACCGAGTACGCGCAGTTCCGCGGCGTGCTCGGCAATGCGAGCGGCTTCCAGTCGTACCAGTACCGGGCGGTGGAATTCGTGCTCGGCAACAAGAACGCGAAGATGATGCAGGTCTTCGAGGCGGATCCCGCCGCCACCGAGATCCTGCGCCACGCCCTCGAATCGCCGAGCCTGTACGACGAGTTCCTGCGACTGCTCGCGAGGGCGGGATATCCGATCCCCGAGGCGGTGCTCGAGCGGGACGTCACCGCAGCATGGACGTTCCAGCCCGAGCTCGTGCCGGTCTTCGCTTCGATCTACCGCCACCACGACGAGCACTGGGCGGCGTACGAGACGTGCGAGGAACTCGTCGACCTCGAGGACAACTTCCAGCTCTGGCGCTTCCGACACCTCAAGACCGTCGAACGCATCATCGGGTCGAAGACGGGCACCGGCGGGTCCAGCGGCGCGCCGTTCCTGCAACGCGCGCTCGAACTCACGTTCTTCCCCGAGCTCTACGCCGTTCGCACCGAGATCCCCGGATGACGGATGCCGCCCGCCGCTGACGCATCCCCGCCTGCCGCCCTCGACCTCGGACCGCATGCGACGACGGTGCGACGCTCGATGAACGGCGACCACCCCGGCCGCATCGGCACCGCGCTGCCGCCGCTCGTCGACCACCACGTGCACCTGATGATCGTCGGCGTCGACGCCCTCGCCGACACCGGCCTGGCGGGCGTCGTCGACCTCGGTGCCCCGCTCGACCTCGTCGCCGCCGCACTCCGCAGCGACGGCGT
>JAPSJU010000043.1 GCA_031178025.1 Agromyces sp.
CTTCAAGTCTATAGGGTCGCGGTGTCGATGGGTCCGACCTCCCAGTACCGTCACAGGCGCCCGGATCAGGATCGACGAGCGTGAACCGCTTCATGGCGTGGGTGCCCGACCGAGTTCGCCGGGGCCGGGCGTGGTCGTTCCTCCTGCCCACGACGATCACGCGCTGGGTTCGCACGGTCGCCTGGCTGTCGCTCTTCGTCAACATCGGCATCGTGGCGACCGGGGGCCTCGTCCGCCTGACGGGGTCGGGGATGGGCTGCGAGACATGGCCGTATTGCACGGCGGAGTCGCTCATTCCGACGCAGGAGCTGGGTATCCACGGCATCATCGAGTTCGGCAACCGAACGCTCACCGGGGTGTTGATCGTCGTCGCCGCGCTCGCGTTCCTGTCGGTCCTCCGGCTCGAGCCCGGCCGGCCCGAGCTCGTACGCATCTCCTTCGCGATCGGCGCGGGCATCATCCTGCAGGCGGTCGTCGGGGGTGTCACCGTCTGGCTTCACCTCCACCCGGGCATCGTCGGCCTTCACTTCCTCCTGTCCGCGGGGCTCGTGGTGCTCGCCACCGTCTTCGTGCATCGCGTGTACGCACGCCCCGGTCCGCGCCAGCTCGCGGTCTCCCGCGCGTATGCCGTCCTCGCGACCACGGCCGGCGCGTCCGTCGTCGTGACCGTCGTCTTCGGCATCCTGCTCACCGGGTCGGGCCCGCATGCGGGAGACGAGGCGGCAGCACGCAACGGCCTCGATCCCATCCTGTGGCAGCACATCCACGCGTGGCCGGGATACCTCACGTTCGCACTGACGATCATGCTGCTGGTCGCGGCATTCCGCACGTCCCACGCGCCGCGTCTGCGCCACTCGGTCACGATCCTGCTCGCCGTGGAGATCGTGCAGATCGGCACCGGAATCTGGCAGGCGCGCACGGGCCTGCCGATCATCCTGGTCAACATCCACATGGTGCTCGCGGTCGCACTCGTCGCCGCCATGACCTCCGTCCTGCTGCACATGAAGCGGCCCGTCGCAGCGTCCGCCGCGGTGATGGAGCCCGCCGTCGAGTCATCCGCTCGCTGATGCTGATCGAGCACCGCGGACGTCGGCCGGTCGTGGATCCCACCGCCACCGTCCTCCCCACCGCCGTGCTCTCGGGCGACGTGAGGATCGGACCCCGCGCTCGCATCCTTCACGGCGCGGTGCTCACCGCGGAGGACGGGACGATCGTGATCGGCGCGGAGAGCATCGTCATGGAGCACGCCCTGGTGCGTGGGCGGCAGGGGCATGCCGTCACCATCGGCGACCGCGTGCTCGTCGGCCCCCATGCACACGTGAACGGCGCGACGATCGGCGACGAGGCCTTCATCGCCACCGGCGCGTCGATCTTCCCCGGCGCCGTGATCGGCGAGGGCGCCGAGGTGCGCATCAACGGCGTCGTCCACGTGAACACGACGCTCGAGCCGGGCGCCGTCGTGCCCATCGGCTGGGTCGCCCTGGGGACGCCTGCGCACCTCTTCGCCGCCGACCGGCACGAGGAGATCTGGGCCGTGCAGCAGACGCTCGACTTCCCGGGTACGGTCTACGGCGTCGACCGGAACGCGGGCATGGCCGAGATCATGCGGCGCCAATCGGAGTTCTACGCCGCGCATGCGCGGGATGTCGTGATCGAACCTCCAGCGCCCGGGGACGACGTCGTCGACCGCGTGCCGGCGACGAGCTCAGAACGGGAGCAGCGGATCGATGCCGACGGCGAGGAAGAGCAGTGAGAGATAGGCGATCGAGCCGTGGAAGACGCGCATCGGCGACACCTGCCGGTGCCGGATGGTCAGGCTGTAGAGACGGTGCGTCTCGGCGATGAACCAGATGCCGGTGACCATCGCGACGGTCGTGTAGGCGAGCCCCATGCCTGCCACCGGGATCAGCAGGAGCGAGCACGCGACGGTCGCCCAGGCGTAGAGGATCACCTGCAGTCCCACCTGGGCGCGTCCGCGCACCACTGCCAGCATGGGCACGCCCGCTGCGGCGTAGTCGTCCTTGTACTTCATCGAGAGCGGCCAGTAGTGCGGCGGCGTCCAGAGGAAGATGATGAGGAAGAGGATGAACGGCGCCCAGCTGAGGCTGCCGGTCACGGCGGCCCAGCCGATCAGCACCGGCATGCAGCCCGCGACGCCGCCCCAGACGATGTTCTGCGCGGTGCGGCGCTTCAGGATGAGGCTGTAGAAGACGACGTACAGCAGGATCGCCCCGAGCGAGAGCAGGGCCGCGAGCCAGTTGGTGAAGAGCCACAGCCAGGCGACCGATACCACGCCGAGGCCGTAGGCGAACACGAGCGCCTCGCGATCGGTGAGTTCGCCGGTGACGAGTGGCCGCCCCTGGGTGCGCTTCATGAGCCGGTCGATGTCGCGATCGATGTAGCAGTTGAACGCCCCGGCGGAGCCGGCGCTCATCGCGCCGCCGATGAGGGTGGCGAGGAGGAGCCACAGGTCGGGCAGCCCGTTCTGCGCGAGGATCATCGTGGGCGCCGTCACCACGAGGAGCAACTCGATCACCCGCGGCTTGGTGAGTGCGAGGTACGCCGAGAGCTTTCGCCGTCCCGTCATCGCCGGTCGCGACTCGCGAGTGTGTACGGCTGCCTGCATCGTTCCTCTTCCGGGCGCGGGCACGTTCGCCAGACCTCGCACGACCCCAGACGATTCTAGGCCATCGGTTTCGAGCAGGTGTGCGGAATGCGCTTTCCGCCTCACATCCCGCGGGCGCTCGTGTGAGTCACAGCCCGTCACACGACGCCCGTTGATCCATATACTGAGGATTGCGCGCCCGGCTTCCGGGTCCGATCCCGCAGGCCCGTACGACCGGCCCGCGGTCGGATCCGCCGCCTGGCGGAACCGCGCCGCAACGTCCTCGGCGGGTCGGGCCGAGACGGTTCCCGACGCCGTCACGATCGGAAGGAACAGCACCTCGTGGCAACTCTGCACTGGGAACCCATCGACGACCGCGCCGTCGACACGGCTCGCGTCCTCGCGGCCGACGCCGTCGAGAAGGTCGGGAACGGGCACCCCGGCACGGCGATGAGCCTCGCGCCCGCCGCCTACCTCCTGTTCCAGAAGGTCATGCGACGCGACCCGGCCGACCCGGCCTGGCTGGGCCGCGATCGCTTCATCCTCTCCGCGGGCCACTCCTCGCTCACGCAGTACGTGCAGCTCTACCTCGAGGGCTCCGGCCTGGAGCTCGACGACCTGAAGGCGTTGCGCACCTGGGGTTCGAAGACCCCGGGCCACCCCGAGTACGGCCACACGGCCGGGGTCGAGATCACCACCGGGCCGCTCGGACAGGGCCTCGCATCCGCGGTCGGCTTCGCGTACGCATCGCGCTTCGAGCGCGGCCTCTTCGATCCGGATGCCGCCGCCGGCACGAGCCCGTTCGATCACTTCGTGTACGTCATCGCCGGCGATGGCGACCTGCAGGAGGGCGTCACGAGCGAGGCGTCGTCGCTCGCCGGCCACCAGCAGCTCGGCAACCTCGTCGTGATCTACGACTCGAACCAGATCTCGATCGAGGACGACACGAACATCGCCTTCACCGAGGACGTGGCGGCGCGCTACGAGGCCTACGGCTGGCATGTGCAGACCGTCGACTGGAAGAAGACCGGCCGGTACGTCGAGGACGTGGCGGAGCTGCACCGGGCGATCGAGGCCGCCAAGGGCGAGTCGGCCAAGCCGTCGATCATCATCCTGAAGACCATCATCGGCTGGCCGAGCCCCGGCAAGCAGAACACCGGCAAGATCCACGGCTCGGCGCTGGGCGCGGCGGAGCTCGCCGCGACGAAGGAGGTGCTCGGCTTCGACCCCGAGCAGAGCTTCGTCGTCGCCGAGGACGTCATCGCGCACACGCGGGCCGCGCTCGAGCGGGGCGCTGCGGCGCACGCCGAGTGGCAGCAGGCCTTCGACGCCTGGGCAGAGGCCAACCCCGAGAAGAAGGCGCTCCTCGATCGCCTCGAGGCCGGCGAGCTGCCCGCCGAGGTCGAGTCCGTGCTTCCCACCTTCGAGGGCGGGACCGAACTCTCGACTCGTGCGGCATCCGGCAAGGTCATCAACGCCCTCGCCGGCGTGCTGCCCGAGTTCTGGGGCGGATCGGCGGACCTCGCCGAGTCCAACCTCACCACCATCAACGGCGCCGGGTCGTTCATCCCGACCGAGTGGTCGACGCACGAGTTCGCCGGCCACCCGTACGGTCGCGTGCTGCACTTCGGCATCCGGGAGCACGCGATGGGCGCCATCGTGAACGGCATCGTGCTGCACGGCAAGACGCGCCCGTTCGGCGGCACGTTCCTGATCTTCAGCGACTACATGCGTCCTGCGGTGCGCCTCGCCGCGCTCATGAAGGTCCCGTCGATCTTCGTGTGGACGCATGACTCCGTCGCCCTCGGCGAGGACGGCCCGACCCACCAGCCCATCGAGCAGCTCGCGACGCTCCGGGCGATCCCCGGGTTCACCCTCGTCCGCCCCGCCGACGCCAACGAGACCGCAGCCGCATGGCTCGAGATCCTGAAGCGCCGCGACGCTCCCGTCGGCATCGCACTCACGCGCCAGAACATCCCGGTGTTCGCGCGCGGCGAGGGCGAGGCGTCCGGTGACACGCTCGCCTCGGCGGCCGGTGTGGCCAAGGGCGCCTACGTGCTCGCCGAGGCGCCCTCCGGAACACCCGAGGTGATCCTCATCGCGACGGGGTCCGAGGTGCAGCTGGCCGTCTCCGCGCGCGAGACGCTCGCCGCGGAGGGCATCCAGGCCCGGGTCGTCTCGGCTCCGAGCCTCGAGTGGTTCGAAGAGCAGGATGCCGCCTACCGCGAGTCCGTGCTGCCCGCCTCGGTTCCCGCTCGCGTCTCGGTCGAGGCCGGCGTCTCGCTCACCTGGCGTCCGTACGTCGGCGACCGTGGCCGCAGCGTCTCGATCGAGCACTTCGGCGCCTCCGCCGACTACAAGACCCTGTTCCGCGAGTTCGGCATCACGGCGGACGCCGTCGTCGCCGCCGCGAAGGAATCGCTCGCGTCCTGACGCGAGCATGAAGGAGATACACCGCATCATGGCTACGAACTCCCCCACCGCCGCGCTCTCCGAGGCCGGCGTCAGCATCTGGCTCGACGACCTGTCGCGTCAGCGCATCGCCTCCGGCGGGCTCGAGCGGCTCATCGCCGAGCGCAACGTCGTGGGCGTCACGACGAATCCGACGATCTTCGCCGGGGCGCTCGCCAACGGCGCCGCCTACGCCGACCAGGTGCAGGCGCTCGCGGCATCCGGCGCCGACGTGGACCGTGCCGTCTTCGAGATCACGACCGATGACGTGCGCGACGCCGCCGACCACTTCCGTCCCGTGTACGACGCGACCGGCGGGTACGACGGCCGGGTCTCGATCGAGGTCGAGCCCGGACTCGCGCACGATGCGACCGGCACCATCGAGCAGGCCAGGGCGCTGTGGGCGAAGGTCGACCGGCCGAACGCGATGATCAAGATCCCCGCGACGATCGAAGGCCTCGAGGCCATCACCCAGACCATCGGCGCAGGCATCAGCGTCAACGTCACGCTCATCTTCAGCCTGGAGCGCTACCGCCAGGTGATCGACGCCTACCTCACCGGCCTCGAGCAGGCGAAGGCTGCCGGCATCGACCTGGCGACGATCCACTCCGTCGCCTCGTTCTTCGTGTCGCGGGTCGACACCGAGATCGACAAGCGACTCGTGGCGATCGGCACCGACGAGGCACTCGCCCTGAGGAGCAAGGCCGGCATCGCCAATGCGCGCCTCGCGTACGAGCTGTACGAGCAGGAGTTCGGATCCGAGCGCGCGACGGCACTGCTCGGCGCCGGAGGCAATCGGCAGCGTCCGCTCTGGGCATCGACCGGCGTCAAGGACCCGTCGCTCCCCGACACGC
Source organism: Agromyces sp. (assembly GCA_031178025.1). Lineage (GTDB taxonomy): Bacteria > Actinomycetota > Actinomycetes > Actinomycetales > Microbacteriaceae > Agromyces. Next base: position 5,911 of record JAPSJU010000043.1, read on the forward strand.
TCTACGTCACCGAGCTCGTCGCCGAGGGCGTCGTGAACACGATGCCCGAGAAGACCCTCGAGGCGACATTCGACCACGGTGAGATCGCCGGCGACACCGTCACGGGCGCCTACGCCGACGCCGGCGCCGTGCTCGACGCGCTCGCCCGTGTCGGCGTCGACTACGACGATGTCACCGCAGTGCTCGAACGCGAGGGCGTCGAGAAGTTCGTGGTCTCGTGGAACGAACTCCTCGACACCGTGCGCGCGGCGCTCGGGGCGGCACGATGAGCTTCCGCATCGCGGTGGGCGGCGCGGCGGCCGACGCCGTCCGCCGGTCGGTGCCCCAGCTCGTCGCCGATCTCGTCGCGAGCGGCATCACGGCCCAGGATGCCTCGCTGTGGGGACCCGGCGCCGAGGAGGAGTCGTCGAAGCGCCTCGGCTGGACCCAGGCGGTGGCCGTCTCGCGGCCGCTCGTCGCCGAGATCGAGGCGCTGCGCGACCGGCTCCGCGCCGAGGGCGTCCGCCACATCGTGCTCGCCGGCATGGGCGGATCCTCGCTCGCGCCGGAGGTCATCACCCGCACGGCCGGCGTCGCGCTCACCGTGCTCGACTCGACCGAGCCCGGCCAGGTGCGCGCCGCACTCGCCGATCGACTCGCCGAGACGGCGCTCGTCGTCTCCTCGAAGTCCGGCTCGACGGTCGAGACCGACAGCCAGCGGCGGGTCTACGAGCAGGCGTTCCGCGACGCGGGCATCGACCCCGCGGCTCGCATCGTCGTCGTGACCGATCCGGGATCGCCGCTCGACCAGGCGGCGCGTGCCGCGGGCTACCGGGTCTTCAATGCCGACCCGCAGGTCGGCGGCCGCTACTCGGCCCTGACGGCGTTCGGGCTCGTCCCCTCCGGGCTCGCCGGCGTCGACATCGACGGGCTCCTCGATGAGGCCGAGTCGATCGAGCTCGCGCTGGCCGTGGACACGCCACAGAACCCGGGGCTCGTGCTCGGTGCGGCCATCGCGGCGACGTCCCCGCTCCGCGACAAGCTCGCGATCGTGGCCGACGGCACGCACATCGTCGGATTCGCCGACTGGGCCGAGCAGCTCATCGCGGAGTCGACCGGCAAGGAGGGCACCGGCATCCTTCCCGTCGTGCTCGGCACCGGAGCCCCCGAGCTCGCCGGCGACCTTCCCGACGTCCAGGTCGTCCGCCTGGTCGACGATGCTGGCGACGAGATCTTCGCCGACGACGACACCGACGAGATCCGAGTGTCGGGCACCCTCGGCGCACAGCTGCTCGTGTGGGAGTACGCGACCGCCGTGGCAGGGCGCCTGCTCGGGATCAATCCGTTCGACCAGCCCGACGTCGAGTCGGCGAAGATCGCCGCTCGCGGCCTGCTCGACGCCCGGCCCGAGCCCGCACCCGCCGCGTTCGTCGCGGACGGCATCGAGGTGCGCGGCACCCCCGAGGTCATCGGCGCGTCGAGTGACCTCGTCTCGGCGATCGACGTGCTCCTCGAGGAGCTGCCCGAGAACGGCTACCTGTCCGTACAGGCCTATGTCGACCGCGTGGCGCATCCCGAGCTCGCGGGGCTCCGCGACCGGCTCGCCGCCCGCGCCGGCCGGCCCGTCACCTTCGGGTGGGGCCCCCGGTTCCTGCACTCGACCGGCCAGTTCCACAAGGGCGGCCCGGCAGTGGGTGTGTTCCTGCAGATCACCGAGGTTCCCGGGGACGACCTCGAGATCCCCGAGCGCCCGTTCACCTTCGGGCAGCTCATCGCAGCCCAGGCCTCCGGCGACGCGAGCGTGCTCGCGGAGCACGGTCGCCCCGTGCTCACGCTGACCCTCACCGACCCGGCGTCGAACATCCCGACGCTCGTCGACGCGGTCGGCTGACCCAGGGAAGGACCCCATGGCCCCGGCACCGGTCACGCCGCAGCACAACCCGCTGCGCTCCCCCAAGGACTACCGCCTCAATCGCATCGCCGGCCCGTCGAGCCTCATCATCTTCGGCGTCACCGGCGACCTCTCCCGCAAGAAGCTCATGCCCGCGGTCTACGACCTCGCGAACCGGGGGCTCCTGCCTCCCGGTTTCGCGCTCGTCGGGTTCGCCCGTCGTGACTGGGAGGACGAGGACTTCGAAGCGGTCGTGCACGAGTCGGTGAAGCAGTACGCCCGCACCGAGTTCCGCGAGGACGTCTGGCGACAGCTCGCTCGCGGCATCCGCTTCGTGCAGGGCGACTTCGACGACGACGACGCCTTCGACCGGCTGCACGCCGTCGTCGATGAGCTCGACCGCGAGCGCGGCACGATGGGGAACCACGCGTTCTACCTCTCGATCCCGCCCAAGTCGTTCCCGCTCGTCACCGAGCAGCTGAAGCGCTCAGGCCTCACGGAGCAGCGCGACGGCCAGTGGCGTCGCGTCGTGATCGAGAAGCCGTTCGGTTCCGACTTGCAGACGGCCCGCGAGCTGAACGACGTCGTCGCGTCGGTCTTCCCGCCCGACTCCGTCTTCCGCATCGACCACTACCTCGGCAAGGAGACCGTCCAGAACATCCTCGCCCTGCGGTTCGCGAACCAGCTCTACGAGCCGATCTGGAACGCCAACTTCGTCGACCACGTGCAGATCACGATGGCCGAGGACATCGGCGTGGGAGGGCGTGCCGGCTACTACGACGGCATCGGGGCGGCGCGCGACGTCATCCAGAACCACCTCCTGCAGTTGCTCGCCCTGACGGCGATGGAGGAGCCGATCTCGTTCGAGGCGGGTGATCTGCGCGCCGAGAAGGAGAAGATCCTCGCGGCGGTGCGCCTTCCCGAGGACCTCGCGACCGGGACCGCGCGCGGACAGTATGCCGGCGGCTGGCAGGGCGGCGAGAAGGTCGTCGGCTTCCTCGACGAGGAGGGGATGAACCCCGAATCGACGACCGAGACGTATGCGGCCATGAAGCTCACGATCGGCACCCGGCGCTGGGCGGGCGTGCCCTTCTACCTCCGTGCCGGAAAGCGGCTCGGACGTCGTGTGACCGAGATCGCCGTGGTGTTCAAGCGGGCGCCGCAGCAGGTCTTCGCCGACAGCCAGACCTCCCAGCTCGGACAGAACGCGCTCGTCATCCGCGTGCAGCCCGACGAGGGGGTCACCATCCGCTTCGGCTCGAAGGTCCCCGGTGCCGGCATGCAGGTGCGCGACGTCACGATGGACTTCGGCTACGGCCACGCCTTCACCGAGGCGAGCCCTGAAGCCTACGAGCGCCTGATCCTCGACGTCCTGCTCGGTGATCCCCCGCTGTTCCCCCGCCAGGAGGAGGTGGAGCTCTCCTGGAAGATCCTCGACCCGATCGAGGAGTTCTGGGCGACCCAGGGGCAACCCGAGCAGTACCGCCCCGGAACCTGGGGCCCCGACTCCGCCGATGAACTGCTCGCCCGCGATGGACGAAGCTGGAGACGCCCATGATCGTCGACCTTCCCGACACGACCACGAGCCAGGTCTCGAAGACGCTCGTCAAGATCCGCGAGGAGGGCGGCGTCGTCGCCCTCGGACGCGTGCTGACCCTCGTCATCGCCACGGCGCCCGGCGGCGAGGAGGAGGCGATCGAGGCGGCGAACGACGCGTCGCGCGAGCATCCGATGCGCGTCATCGTCGTCTCGAGCGACCCTGCGGAAGCACCGGAGGTGCCGGCGCGTCTCGACGCGGAGATCCGCGTCGGCGGGGACGCCGGCGCCAGCGAGGTCATCGTCCTTCGTGCGTGCGGCGATGCGGCTCGTGACGAGGAGAGCCTCGTCATGGGGCTGCTGCTCCCGGATGCGCCCGTCGTCACCTGGTGGCCCGGCGCCGCGCCGGCGGTCCCGGGCGAGGCTCCGCTCGGTCGGATCGCGCACCGCAGGATCACGGACGCCTCGACGCAGCCGGATCCGCAGGGGGCGTTGCAGTCCCTCGCGGCCAGCTACCGGCCCGGCGACGCGGACTTCGCCTGGACCCGGCTCACGCTCTGGCGTGCTCAGCTCGCCGCGGTGCTGGACCAGCCCCCGTACGAACCCATCACCGCGGTCCGCGTCACGGGAGCGATCGACTCGCCTTCGACCACGCTGCTCGCCGCGTGGCTCCGGCAGCAGCTGGATGCCCCGACGACGTACGTGCTCACGAGCGTCGAGGCCGGCTCGCACGGCATCCACGGGGTGCAGATGACACGTGAGAGCGGGGACGTGGAGCTGGTCCGCGACATCCCCGGCGTCGCCACGCTGCGCCAGCCAGGCCAGCCCGTGCACGACCTCGCGCTTCCCCGCCGCAGCCTTCGCGACTGCCTCGCCGACGAGCTTCGCCGACTCGACCCCGATGAGTTGTACGGTGAAGTGATCACGAGCGGGCTTTCGCTGCTCGGTGATGCCGACGTCGAAGGAGCCGATGCATGACGAATGAGCGACGCGTACTCGTCCACCCCGACAAGGCGTCGCTGGCGAGTTCCGTCTCGGCGCGGTTCATCACGAAGATGCTCGACATCCTCGACGCGCAGTCGATCGCGCACGTCGTGCTGACCGGCGGGACCATGGGCTCGGCGGTGCTCGAGTCCATCGCAGCATCCCCCGCGAAGACCACGATCGACTGGTCGCGGGTGCACTTCTGGTGGGGTGACGAACGGTGGGTGCCCGCCGGCCACGAGGACCGCAACGACGAGCAGGCACGCGTGGCCCTGCTCGACCAGCTCGAGCTGCCCGAGTCGAACGTGCATCGCTTCCCGGCATCGGACGCCGGGCTCTCCCTCGACGATGCGGCGGAGGCGTATGCCGCGGAGCTCGCCCGGCACGGCGTCGACGGGCTGCCGCATCCGCTCTTCGACATCACGTTCCTCGGCGTCGGACCGGACGGGCACATCGCCTCCCTCTTCCCGCACCGATCCGGCATCCAGGTGGTCGATCGCGCGGTGATCCCCGTGCGGAACTCGCCGAAGCCGCCGCCCGAGCGGCTGAGCCTCACCCGGCCGGTCATCAACTCCTCGCAGCGCATCTGGCTCGTGCTGGCCGGCGCAGACAAGGCGTCGGCGCTGGGCCTCGCGCTCGCGGGCGCAAGCCGCGACGAGGTGCCGGTCGCGGGCATCAAGGGCCGCCGCCGCACCGTCTTCTTCGTCGACGCGGATGCCGCAGCGGAAGTGCCCGAATCGCTCATCGCCCCCGACTACTGATGCCGCATCTCCGTCCGCGCCGATGCGCGCACGGCGAAGGGGCCAGCCGATTCCGGCTGGCCCCTTCTCCGTTGCCCTGCGCTGATCAGTCCTTCGCGACCTGACCGCGACGGGTACGCAGCTGCGTCAAGGCCTCCTCGAGCAGGGCCGCGGCCTCCTCGTCGGTGCGCCGCTCCTTCACGTAGGCGAGATGCGTCTTGTACGGCTCGAGCTTCGAGACCAACGGCGGGTTCTCCTTGTCCCGACCCGCGGGCAGACCCGTCGACGGACTGTCGATGATGTCGGGGATCTCCTCCTCTGGAAGGTTGGCCGCGAAGTACCGCACGGTCTCGTTGCCCTGCGCGTCCCAGTAGCTCACGGCCACGCGGTCGGCGTGGAAGCCGCGGTCCTGCTCGCCCATGGGACCCGCGCCGACGCGAGACCCTCGAATAGCGCTGTTCCCCGATGCCATTGCTCCCCCGTCAGATTCCTGCGTCGAACTTCGTGATGAGCCCGAGCACGACGATGCACGTCACCCACACGAGCCCGAGGATGATGGTGATTCGATTGAGGTTGCGCTCCGCGACCCCGGACGCACCGAGACTCGACGTGACGCCGCCTCCGAACATGTCGGACAGACCGCCACCGCGGCCCTTGTGCAGCAGGATGAGCAGCGTCAGCAGGAGGCTCGTGAGACCGAGCAGTACCTGCAGGACGACCTGGAGAATCTCCACGGTGAACCTTTCCGGGCACGACGCAGGGGGTCGATGCCGTCACTCAGTATAGCCCGACCCCCACGAGGAGGCAGGGATCCCGGCCTCAGGCGCCGATGTGCTTCTTGAAGCGGACGATGCTCGAGAACTCCGCGATGTCGAGGCTCGCGCCGCCGACGAGCGCGCCGTCCACGTTCGGCTCACGGAGGAAGGAGGCGATGTTGGCCGCCTTCACGGAGCCGCCGTAGAGGACGCGCGTCGATTGCGCCGCCTCCTCTCCGAGCACGTCGGCGAGGACGCCGCGAAGCGCGGCCGCCACCTGCTCGGCTTGCGTCGGCGTCGCCGCCTGGCCGGAGCCGATCGCCCAGACCGGCTCGTAGGCGACGACGAGCCCCTTGGATCCGTCGACGCCCTCGAGCGCCGCCCGAAGCTGGGC
>JAPSJU010000311.1 GCA_031178025.1 Agromyces sp.
CCCATCCGGTCGCCGGCGAGGAGGGAACGGCAGGGCATCATCCCGATCGCCGCGATCGCCGCGATCCTCCCGACCCGGGCCCAGCTGCAACCGAGCATCGCGCCCGTCGCAGGGCCGGCGACTCGGCTCTCCGAGCGGATGGGCATGCCGTTCGTGCTTCGCGACCTCAGCCGTCGCCGCACGCCGGTGCACATCACCACCGATGACGGACGCGTGCACGGCACGCTGGATCGTGTGGCCCGGGATCACCTCGACCTGGCGCTGCACGAACCTGGGACGGCTCGTCGCGAGAGCGAGGTGCGGGGATACCGCATCATCCCCCTCGAACGCGTGCTCCTCGTCGCCTTCGGGTGAGGGTGCGCGTCGGCTCGCTCAGTCGACCGGGCGAAGGCGACCGGGTCGCGCGCCGGAGAGTTCGGAGATGTTGGCGAACTCACCCTGATGCCACAGCGAGTGGCGCCGCGTCTGCTCGTACTGCTCCTCGATCCAGACCTCGAGTTGCGTGCGTTCCACGCGCCACGGCCCCGCGGAGCCGATGCGGATGGCGGGGAGCTCGCCGGACCGGATCAACTCGTCGACGGTCGCGACGTCGACGGCGAGCAGCTCGGCCGCGTCGGCGACGGTCAGGAATCGACCGATCTCGCGACCTGAAGGGGACATGTCTCAAGTATCGACCCGTGCCGCCGCGGCCGCGAACGGTGTGGATAACTTCAGGGCCGGCTCCCGGTTTCGGGTGAGCATGGGTGCGGCGCGGTGCGCGCCGGGGAGGGAAGGGATTCCGGATGGCACGTCGAACGGAACGGGCGGAACGCGGTGCGCTTCGACTCGATCCGAGGCTCATGATCGGGATCGTGCTCGTCGGCGCCTCGACGGCGGGCGTCTGGGCCCTCGTCGCCGGACTCGACGACTCCGTCGACGTGTACGCGGTCCGCGAGACCGCGACGCCCGGCATGCGGCTCCACGCCGACGATCTCGCCCTGGAGTCGGCGCGACTCGGCGGAAGCGTGGATCACTACCTCACGCCGTCCGAGCTGCCCGAGCAGGGCCTCGTCGTCACGCGCACCGTCGGCGCAGGAGAGCTGGTTCCCGACTCGGCCGTCGACACCGTCGATCGAGCCGGGCTCGCGACGGTGGTCGTGCCCGGCCGTGGGCCACTGCCGAGTGGACTGACCGTCGGCTCGGCGGTCGACGTCTGGGCGGCCGCAGAGATCGAGCAGGGCGGCTACGAGCCTCCCGCCGTCCTCGTCGCCGACGCCCAGGTCGCCGCAGTCCAGGAGCCCGAGGGCATGGTCGCGTCGGGTTCCGGTATCGCCGTCGAGCTGCTCATCCCGCGTGAGAGGGTCGCGGCGTTGCTCCAGGCGCTCGCCTCCGGCGACGCGATCGACCTCGTTCCCGCCCGAGCGGGGTCGGACTGATGGTCCGCCTCGCCTTGGCGCTCGATCCGGCGACCGAGGACCGCGTGCTCGCCGACGCCGTCGAGCACGGGCACGCCATCGTCGGGCGTCTCGTCGGGTGGCGTGACGTCCTCGGCAGTCTCGACGTCCTCGCGCCCGATGTGGTCATCGTCGGCGCAGGCGCCGACACGCTGGACGCCGAGCTCCTCACCGGGTGCGACGACCGTGGCATCCGCCTCGTCGCCCTGGCCGGCACCGATGCCGAGCGAGCCCACGCGAGCCGGCTCGGCATCCACGAGGTCGTCGATCGATCGGCGCAGTGGGCGGTGATCGAACCGCTCGTGCGCGACGGCGTGGCGCTTCCGGCGCGCCTCGGCGATCCGGCGTCGCGGCCGCCCCGCTCCGACTCGGTCGTCGTCGTCTGGGGACCGGCCGGCGCACCCGGGCGCACGACCGTCGCGATCAACCTGGCCGCCGAGCTGGCGGCCGCGGGGCATACCGTCGCACTCGTCGATGCCGACCCGTACGGCGGGTCGATCGCTCCGTCCCTCGGCCTGCTCGATGAGGCGCCGGGCTTCGCGTCCGCGTGCCGACTCGCCGCACGCGACGCCCTCGACCGCGCCGAGCTCGAGCGGCTCGCGCAGCGCTACTCGAGTCCGCGCGCCTCGTTCGACGTCTTCACCGGACTCGTCGGGTCGAGCAGGTGGCCCGAACTGTCGGAGGAGCGCGTCACCTCGGCACTCGCCGCGATCCGCGGTCGCTTCGAGTACGTCGTGGTGGACACCGGGTTCAGCCTCGAACGCGACGAGGAGCTGACGAGCGACCAGTTCGCCCCACGTCGGAACGCCGCCACATTCGCGACGCTCGCGGCCGCCGACCGGATCATCGCCGTGGGCCTCGCCGATCCGGTCGGGCTCTCCCGCCTGCTCCGCGGTCATGCCGACCTCATCGAGCTCGTCGAACCGGAGCGGATCGACGTGATGGTCAATCGCGTGCGTACGAGCGCCCTCGGCATCGACGCCCACTCCCAGGTGCGACAGACGCTCCGACGCTTCGGGGGCATCGTCGACGCGGTGCTGCTACCGCATGACGGGAGGGCCGCCGACGCGGCGATCCTCACGGCGCGGACGCTTCGTGATGCCGCACCGCGCAGCCCGCTCCGCGCGGTCGTTCGCGACTACGCGCTCGACCGTCTGCTTCCGGTGCCCGAACCGCCCCGGCGGCGCGTGCCTCGCCTCGCGCCGATACGGCGGGCCGCGATGGGCTGAGCCCGCGGCGACGGCCGAGAGCGCCGGCCGCCGGACCGCGCCCGTGGAAGGCGCCGAGGAGCGCACTACGCTGGAAGCGTGTCGACCCTCAGTGATCTCGTCCTCGCCCAGGGCCGCAGCAGTCAGGCCGACGTCGACTGGCTGCACATGCTCGTCGGCGACCTGCAGCTGCTCGCCGATCTCGCCTTCGCCGACATCGTGCTGTGGGT
>JAPSJU010000312.1 GCA_031178025.1 Agromyces sp.
GCGGCGGGCGGCGATGTCCTGATGGGCGAGGCGACGCAGGGCGAGGAGCACCGGCTCGTACAGCGCGGTGCCGAGGACCGCGTACTCGACGGCGTCGCGGGCGCCCGGCGGCATCCCCTCGAGTTCGAAGGTCGCGATCTCGCGGACCGTGCGTCCGTAGGCGAGCAGGCGCTCCCGGCTCACGGGCAGGCCGCCCGCCTCTGCCGCCTGGAGTGCCGACTCGAGTTGGGCGACGGCAGCGTAGCGAGGGTCGTAGACCTGCCCGAGCGCGTCGAGGGCGGCCCGCGCGCGAGGGTAGGCGTCCTCGGCCGACGACGCCCCATCGGAAAGAGGCTCGACGGCCGGCGGCAGTGCCCCGACGGCACGGCCCAGGGTGACGTAGAGGTCGTCGCCCGGGTCGTCCACGAGCTCGAGGATCGTCCGGGTCTGCTGCATGCTGAGCCCGACCGCACCGGTGAGCGCGCGGATGAGCCGGAGCCGCCGCACGTGCGAGTCGTCGTAGCTGGACTGCGTCGCCGAACTCGGCACGCCGGGGTGCAGGAGTCCCTCGCGGAGGTAGTACTTGACGGTGGCCACCGGAAGGCCGACGGCGGCGGCGAGAGCGGAGATGCGCATGCCCGACCCCTTGTATTGGATACTCGTACTCCCTAATATTGGGGAGTACAACTATCCAATCACACACGGAAGGTCCGCGCATGCCCGCGCACGACGTCATCCTCATCGGTATCCTCCTGCTCGCCCTCGTGACCGTCGAGAGCGGGGGCTACTTCCTCACGCGAGTGGTGCGCGGGCACGTGCCCGCGAACCGTCTCCAACAGGGCTTCTTCCGCGCAGGTCACGCGCACGCGGCCGTGCTGCTCGTGCTCTCCGTCGCGATCCTCGGGGTCATCCACCACGCCGCCCTCGACGGCTTCTGGCTCCAGCTCGCCCGGACCGGGGTGCCGATCGCCGCGATCCTCATGCCCGCGGGCTTCTTCCTCTCCGTGCTCGGACGGGAACCCGAGCGGCCCAACCGGCTCATCTGGCTGCTCTGGGCCGGCGTGCTCTCGCTGACCGCCGCACTCGTGACCGCCGGCGTCGGGCTCATCGCCGGTGGAGTGGCGATGCTCTGACGCGACCCCGTGCCGACGCGTGACGACGTCGGGTGCGCTGGCGTAGCCTCCTCGCATGAGCATTCCGCAACGCTTCTCCCTCGTCACGCTCGGCGTCGCGGACGTCGAGACCGCCACCGCGTTCTACCACCGCATCGGCTGGCGCGAGACCCACTCCTCGGTGCCGGGGGAGGTGAGCTTCTTCGCGACGCCCGGTGGCGTGCTCGCGCTGTGGGAGACCGCCGAACTCGCCAAGGACGCAGCGCTGCCGACGTTCCACGCGAACGCGCCGGCGTTCCGCGCGGTCGCCCTCGCGATCAACCTCGACTCCCGGGAGGCGGTGGACGACGCCATGGGCGATTGGGTACTGGCGGGCGGCTCGATCGCGAAGGCCGCGGCGGCGACCGCGTGGGGCGGGTACAGCGGCTACGTCGCCGACCTCGACGGCAACCTCTGGGAGTTCGCGCACAACCCGGCATGGCCCCTCGATGAGCGCGGCCTCCCGGTTATCGGATAGGCCGAGCGAGCGGTCCGGCGCACCATCTCGCCGCACCTAGACTGGAATCCGTGACTTCAGAGGAATCCGTCGACGTCGTGCTCATCGGCGGGGGCATCATGAGCGCGACGCTCGGCTCCCTCATCGCCCACCTGCAGCCCGACTGGAGCATCCGGGTCTACGAGCGCCTCGGCGAGGTCGCGCAGGAGTCCTCGAACGCGTGGAACAACGCGGGCACCGGCCACGCCGCCCTCTGCGAGCTCAACTACATGCCCGAGAAGGCCGACGGCACCGTGAGCGCCGAGAAGGCCGTCGCGATCAACGAGCAGTTCCAGGTCAGCCGCCAGTACTGGGCGCACCTCGTGTCGACCGGCGCGCTGCCGGAGCCGGACCGCTTCATCAACTCGACCCCGCACATGACCTTCGTCAGGGGCGCCGCGAACGTCGAGTACCTGAAGAAGCGCGTGGAAGCGCTGCGCGACGAGCCGCTCTTCGCCGGCATGGAGTACACCGACGACCTCGACCGCATCGCCGAGTGGACGCCGCTGCTCGCCAAGAAGCGCAACCCGAAGCAGCGCGTCGCTGCGACGCGCATGGTCTCGGGAACCGACGTCGACTTCGGTGCCCTCACCCGGTTCCTCATGCGCGACCTCGAATCGCGCGGCGCGGCGATCGAGACGGACCACCAGGTCACGAGGCTGAAGCGCCAGAAGGACGGAACCTGGAGGCTGCGCCTCCGCCACCTCGTCGGCGGAACCCCGCGGGAGGTCCGCGCGAAGTTCGTCTTCGTCGGTGCGGGCGGTGGCGCACTCGCGCTGCTGCAGCACTCCGGCATCCCCGAGATCAAGGGCTTCGGCGGCTTCCCGATCTCGGGTCAGTTCCTGCGCACGACCAATCCCAAGATCGTCGCCCAGCACCAGGCGAAGGTCTACGGCAAGGCGGCGGTCGGGGCGCCTCCGATGTCGGTGCCGCACCTCGACACTCGCGTGGTCGACGGGCAGAAGGCACTCCTCTTCGGCCCGTACGCCGGCTTCACGCCGAAGTTCCTGAAGACCAGCACCTGGTTCGACCTGCCGTTCTCGATCCGCCCCCACAACCTCGGCCCGATGCTCCGGGTGGCGCTGAAGAACTTCGACCTCGTGAAGTACCTCGTCTCCGAGCTGCTCGCATCACGGGCGAAGAAGATGGCCGCGCTTCGGCAGTTCATGCCCACCGCCAAGGACGAGGACTGGGAGCTCATCACGGCGGGGCAGCGTGTCCAGGTCATGAAGAAGGATCC
>JAPSJU010000044.1 GCA_031178025.1 Agromyces sp.
CTCGTCGTCGCCGCGCTCGTCACGACGGTGGCGCTCGCCGGATGCCAAGCGGCCGGACCCGAGGGGCCGGACGGCCCCGTCGAGGGCGGGACCCTGACCTACGCGAGCGGCGACGCCGAACCGACGTGCCTCGATCCCCATGTCGGAGGCAACTACCCGCAGGCGCTCCTCGCCGGCCAGTTCCTGGAGTCGCTCGTCTCCCGCGACGAGACCGGTGAGATCATCCCCTGGCTCGCCGAGTCGTGGAAGGCCGGCTCGGACGGCCTCACCTGGGACTTCACCCTCCGCGAGGGCATCACCTTCACGGACGGCACGCCGCTCGATGCCGACGCCGTCAGGATCAACGTGGAGCACCTCAAGGACCCGGCGACGCAGTCGTCGACGGGCTACCTCGCGCTCGGCAAGGTGGAGCGGGTCGAGGTGGTCGACGACCTGCACGCCCGATTCGTGCTGAACGCACCGGACAGTGCCCTCCTCGAGTCGCTGAGCCAGCCATGGACGGCGATCCAGTCGCCGGCCGGGATCGCCCGAGGCATGGAGGCGAACTGCGAGGCGCCGATCGGCACCGGTCCCTTCATCGTCGACGAGTGGGTGAAGCAGGATCACGTCACGCTGGTGCGCAACGACGAGTACGACTCCCCGCCCGCCGACGCAGCGCACGAGGGGCCCGCGTACCTCGACTCCATCGAGTGGCGGTTCGTCCCCGATGCCGCATCGCGCTACGCCGCACTGCGGGGCGGCCAGGTGGATGTCATCGACAACCCCCAGCCCGACACCGTCGCGGCCGCCGAGGGCGACGACTCCCTCGTGTGGCTCGACGCCCCCCGCCCCGGTGCCGCCAACCGCATCGAGCTGAACTCGGGGCAGGCGCCCTTCGATGACGAGCGCGTGCGCGAAGCGTTCATCAGGGCGGTCGAGGTGAACGACGGCATCGATGCGCTCTTCTTCGGCACGGTCGATCGCTCCTACTCACCGCTCTCGTCGGTCGAGCGACTGGCCCACTCCGACGAGTCGCTCTTCACGACCGATCTCGACGAGGCGAACACCCTCCTCGACGCGGCCGGCTGGAACGAGCGAGACGGAGACGGCATCCGGATGAAGGACGGTGCGCGGCTCACCGTGCGCTTCCCGGTCAGCACGAACCAGTCGATCCCGGCCGAGCAGTCGCTCTTCGAACAGGTCCAGGCCACCGCCAGGGCGGCCGGATTCGACGTCGTCATCGAGCTCCTCGACCTCTCGAGCTGGTACGGCGCGCTCGCCTCCCACGACTACGAGGTCGTGAGTGCGCCGTACACGAAGGTCGGTCCCGACGTGCTCCGCATCCTCTACCACTCGGCGAGCATCACGCCGGCTCCGAGCGGCTACTTCGCGAACCTGGCGCAGCTGGACGACCCGGAGGTCGACGCACTGCTGACCGAAGCCGCATCGACGAGCGATGAGTCCGTCCGCTCCGAGCTGTACGAGCGTGCGCAGCAGCGCATCCTCTCCGGGTTCTACCTGCTGCCGCTGTACGACCAGCAGAACAGCTTCCTGCTCGACGCGGGAGTGCGCGGTGCCCGTGCCATGCCGACCGTGTCGACGCCGAGCTTCTATGACGCCTGGCTCGCCGGTTGAGACCCGAAGGCGGCGCGGGGGTCTCCTCCGCCGCGCCGCCGCGCTTGCGGGCGGCGCCGCCTTCGTCATGTGGGCGGTCGCCACGCTCACCTTCTTCGCCATCCGGCTCATTCCCGGGGACCCCGCCCAGGCGATCCTCGGAGGACCCGGCTCGCAGGCGTCGCAGGAGGCCCTCGACCAGGTGCGCCGCGACTACGGGCTCGACCAGCCGCTGCTGACGCAGTACCTCGCCATGCTGGGTCGCCTCCTCGTGGGCGACCTCGGCACCTCGTACACGCTCAAGACCCCCGTGGCCGCGCTGATCGGCTCCCAACTGGGCGGAACACTGCTGCTCGCCGTGCTCGCCCTCGCCACGGCGTGGGTGCTCTCGCTCGGTCTCTCGCTGTGGTCGACCGGCAGGGGCCGCGTCGCCGCGGCGATCGGCGCCGGCGCCGAGCTCGCCGCGGCGGCACTCCCGCACTTCTGGCTCGCGGGCGTGCTGATCGCCGTGTTCAGCACGGGACTGCGCTGGCTGCCGCCGGTGGCCACGGGAACGCCCGCCGGCCTCGTGCTGCCCGTGATCACGCTCGCGGTTCCGCTCGCCGGCTTCCTCACGCAGGTCATGCGCGAGAGCCTGCTCGACGCCATGCAGCAGCCGTTCGTCGTGTCGGCCCGCGCCCGTGGCGAGAGCACCACGGGCATCACCCTGCGTCATACGGTCCGGCATGCGGCACTGCCCGCGATCAGCCTCTCGGGCTGGGCGTTGGGGTGGCTGCTGTCGGGGGCGGTCGTGGTCGAGACGATCTTCGCGATGCCCGGCCTCGGCCGCACGCTCCTCCAGGCCGTGACGCTGCGGGACATCCCGGTCGTGACCGGCGTGGTGCTGCTCGTCGCGCTCGTCTACGTGGTCATGACCGTCCTCACCGACCTCGCGTCGAGGATCGCCGATCCACGGCTCCGGCAGGAGGGCGCGCGATGAGCGAACTCGAGCTCCGGCAGACGCGGGTGGCGGCATCCGCCGACCATCTCGAGGCGCGCGGGCGGCGGTTCCCGCTGCCGTCGACGCTGCTCGCCGGCGCCTTCGTGATCTTCCTCGGGGTCTCGACGGTCTTCCCCGCTCTCGTGTGGACCCAGGAGCCGAATGCCATCGAAGCGACCGAGGCGTTCGAGGCGCCGTCGCTCGCGCATTGGTTCGGAACCGACGAGTCCGGGCGAGACGTCTACAGCCGCGTCATCGCCGGCACGGGTACATCGCTCCTCATCGGAGTGTCGGCGACGTCGATCGGTCTCCTCCTCGGCCTCGTCCTCGGCGTGCTGGCCAGCTTCGGCGGGCGCGTGCTCGACTTCGGCGTGAATCGCGTGATCGAGGTGATGTTCGCGTTCCCGGGGCTCCTCCTCGCGCTCCTCGTGATCGTCGTCTACGGCCCCGGACCGGTGACCGCCACCGTGGCCGTGGGACTCTCGACGGCACCCGGCTATGCCCGGATCATCCGGAGCCGGCTGCTCTCGATCCGCTCCTCGCACTACGTCGAGGCGGCCCGTGTCCTCGGGCATCCCGCGAGCGCCATCCTCGCCCGCCACGTGCTGCCGAACGCCCTCCTGCCGATCTTCGTGCTCGCGACGCTCGGCGTCGGCCAGGCGATCGTCTGGGCCTCGGCGCTCAGCTACCTCGGTCTCGGAGCCCAGCCACCCGCCGCCGAATGGGGCGCCATGCTCGCCGCCGGCCGTACCTACCTCGCCGGGGCGTGGTGGCTCACCGTGTTCCCGGGCCTCATGATCGTCGCCACCACCATCGCCACGACGGTGCTCGGTCGCGCGCTCGTCCGGCATGGGAGCGGGCAGCGATGAGCGACAACACCTCGGCCGCCCGCGCAGCGGCACGACCGCCGCTCGTCGACGTCAGAGGACTGCGCGTCGCGTTCGGCTCGCACGAGGTGGTGCACGGCGTCTCGCTTCGCGTGACGGCGGGTGAATGCGTCGCGATCGTCGGCGAGTCGGGGTCGGGCAAGAGCGTCACGGCTCGTGCGCTGCTCGGCCTCGCCGGAACGGGCGCTCGCGTCGGATCGGACCGGCTCGAGGTGCTCGGCCGCGAGCTCGGCGACGCCAGCGAACGCGCCTGGCAGCAGATCCGCGGTCGCGGCATCGGGCTCGTGCTGCAGGACGCGCTCGTCTCACTCGACCCGCTTCGTCCCATCGGTCGGGAGATCGACGATGCGCTGCGCATCCACGGCAGGATGGCGCCGTCCGCCCGACGCTCACGGGTGCTCGACCTGCTCGAACGCGTCGGCATGCCCGATCCGCCCGCCGCCGCGAGGCGCCGTTCGGGCGAACTCTCCGGTGGACTGCGCCAACGCGCGCTCATCGCCTCCGCGCTCGCGCTCGACCCACCCCTGCTCATCGCGGACGAGCCCACCACCGCGCTCGACGTCAGCGTGCAGGCGCGGATCCTGGCACTCCTCGCCGACATCCGTTCCGCGGGCACGGGGTTGCTCCTCATCAGCCACGACCTGGCCGTCGTCGGCCGCCTCGCCGACCGGATCCTCGTCATGCGCGGCGGCGAGGTGGTGGAGGAGGGCACCACCGATCAGGTGCTCGGCTCACCCAGCGAGCCCTACACACGCGCCCTCATCGCGGCGGTGCCCGCCGACCGTCCCCGCGGCACCGCCCTGAGCCGCGGCGCTCGAACCGGGCCCGCCCCGGCTTCCCCGTCAGCGGACGTGCTGCCTCGGAACCGCCGAGGCGACGCACCGCTGCTGCGACTCGACGAGGTGTCGAAATCGTTCAGCGCGCCGACGGGACGACTGCGCGCCGTCGACGGCGTCTCCCTCGAGATCCACCGTGGCGAGACGCTCGGGCTCGTCGGGGAATCCGGTTCGGGCAAGACCACCGTCGCGCGCCTCGCACTCGCACTCGCGATTCCCGACTCCGGAACCGTGCTGCTCGACGGCACCCCGTGGTCGGCGCTTCCCGAGCGTGATCGCCGCCCGGCGCGTTCGCGGATCGGTGCGATCTACCAAGACGCCCTCAGCTCGTTCGACCCGCGCTGGACCGTCGCTCGCATCCTCGCCGACGCGCGCGGGCTCCGCGTGCCTCGGCGCGACCGGAATGGATCGGCCACCGGGATCGCGGATCTCCTCGACAGCGTGGGGCTCGACGCCTCCGTGGCGGGGCGCCGGCCGCTGACCCTCTCCGGCGGCCAGCGGCAGCGCGTCGCCATCGCACGAGCCCTCGCCGCGGAGCCCGAACTGCTCATCTGCGACGAACCCGTGTCCGCCCTCGACGTGACGATCCAGGCGCAGATCCTCGACCTGCTCGATCGCCTGCAACGGGAGCGTGGACTGGCCCTGCTCTTCATCTCCCACGACCTGGGCGTCGTGCAGCACATGAGCGATCGCGTCGCCGTGATGCGCTCGGGACGGATCATCGAATCCGGCACGGCCGAGGCCGTCTTCACGCGACCGCAGCATCCGTACACCGTGCAACTCCTCGCGGATTCGCCGCGCCTCGCGCATCGACCGGCCTGAGCCGCGCCGCTTCGGCCACTCCGCCGCGCTCCGGTAGGCTGGATCGTCGCACATTCAGGCACCTCACCATGGACACGGTGCCGCCGAAATCGAACCGGAGCATCATGACCGACACGGCCCGCATCCCCGACAAGCCCGCCCTCGAGGGACTCGAGGCGAAGTGGGGCGGCGTCTGGGAGGCCGACGGCACCCACCGGTTCGACCGAGAGAACGCGACTCGCGAGACGATCTACTCGATCGACACTCCCCCGCCGACCGCGTCGGGTTCGCTGCACATCGGTCACGTCTTCTCGTACACGCACACCGACGTGATGGCGCGTTTCCAGCGCATGCGGGGCCGGCATGTGTTCTACCCGATGGGCTGGGACGACAACGGCCTGCCGACCGAGCGACGCGTGCAGAACTACTACGGCGTGCGCTGCGACCCGTCGCTGCCCTACCAGCCCGACTTCACCCCGCCCTTCGAGGGCGGAGACGGCAAGAGCACGAAGGCGGCCGATCAGCAGCCCATCAGTCGCCGCAACTTCATCGAGCTCTGCGAGCGCCTCACCGCCGAGGACGAGCAGCAGTTCGAGGCGCTCTGGCGCGCGCTCGGTCTCTCCGTCGATTGGACGCAGAGTTACCGCACGATCGCCGATGAGGCCCTCTTCACCTCCCAGCTCGCCTTCATCCGCAACGTCGAGCGCGGCGAGGCCTACCAGGCCCTCGCCCCCACCCTGTGGGATGTCACGTTCCGCACGGCGGTGGCGCAGGCCGAGCTCGAGGATCGCGAGCAGGCGGGCCACTATCACCGGGTCGCCTTCCACCGCCCCGACGGCGGCATCGTCGAGATCGAGACGAGCCGGCCCGAACTCATTCCCGCGTGCGTCGCGCTCGTCGCCCACCCCGACGACGAGCGCTATCGGCCGCTCTTCGGCACGACCGTGACGAGCCCGGTCTTCGGCGTCGAGGTGCCCGTCGTGGCCCACCACCTCGCCCAGAAGGAGAAGGGCACGGGCATCGCGATGATCTGCACCTTCGGCGACGTGACCGACGTCGTCTGGTGGCGAGAGCTCGACCTGCCGAACCGGGCCATCATCGGATTCGACGGCCGCATCATCTCCGACGCACCCGCGGCGATCACGTCCGAGGCCGGTCGCGACGCATTCGCCGAGCTCGCGGGCAAGACCGCCTACTCGGCGAAGCAGGCCGTCGTCGAGCAGCTGCGCGCCTCGGGCGACCTGCTCGGCGAGCCGAAGGCGATCACGCACCCGGTCAAGTTCTTCGAGAAGGGCGACCGCCCGCTCGAGATCGTCTCGACGCGCCAGTGGTACGTCGTGAACGGTGCGCGCGACGAAGAGCTGCGGACCCGCCTGCTCGAGCGCGGCCGGGAGATCGACTGGCACCCCGATTTCATGCGCGTCCGGTACGAGAACTGGGTCGGCGGGCTCTCGGGCGACTGGCTCATCTCACGTCAGCGCTTCTTCGGAGTGCCGATCCCCGTGTGGTACCCGCTCGACGGCGAGGGCAACCCGGTGTTCGACGAGCCGATCGTCGCGACGCGAGAGCAGCTTCCCGTCGACCCGTCGTCCACGGCCGCCCCCGGGTACGACGAGTCGCAGCGCGGCGTCCCTGGCGGCTTCATCGGCGAGCACGACATCATGGACACGTGGGCGACCTCGTCGCTCACTCCGCAGCTCGCCGGCGGCTGGGAGCGGGATCCGGAACTGTTCGACCTCGTGTTCCCCTACTCGCTACGTCCGCAGGGACAGGACATCATCCGCACCTGGCTCTTCTCGACCACCCTGCGCGCCGAACTCGAGCACGGCGTCGCTCCCTGGGCGAACGCCGCGATCTCGGGCTTCATCGTGGACCCCGACCGCAAGAAGATGTCGAAGTCCAAGGGCAACGTCGTGACTCCCGCCGGCCTGCTCGAGCAGCACGGCTCCGACGCAGTGCGCTACTGGGCGGCGTCCTCACGCCTCGGCACCGACGCCGCCTTCGACCCGCAGAATCCGACGCAGGTGAAGATCGGCCGCCGGCTGGCGATCAAGGTACTGAACGCGGCGAAGTTCATCCTCGGTTTCGACGGCGCCGCGGATGCCCCGGTCAGCGTGCCGATCGATCGGAGCATGCTCGCCGAGCTCGCCGACGTCGTGGCCGCCGCCACCCGCGCGCTCGAGGCCTACGATCACGCTCGTGCCCTCGAAGTCGCCGAGACGTTCTTCTGGACGTTCTGCGACGACTACCTCGAACTCGTCAAGGAGCGGGCATACGGCGAGTCCAGCGCCGAGCAGGCCTCGGCGGTGGCCGCCCTGAAGACGGCGCTCAGCGTGATGCTGCGGCTCTTCGCGCCCGTCATCCCCTTCGCGACGGAGGAGGCATGGCGCTGGTCGCACGACGGCTCGGTGCACCACGCGCCGTGGCCGGCCGAGGACGAGCTCGCAGCGCGCGGCGAAGCGGGGGTCGAACTCCTCAGGCTCGCCGGCCTCGCCCTCACCGGCATCCGACGCGCGAAGACCGACGCCAAGGCCTCGCAGAAGACGCCCGTGCACCGTGCCGTGATCGCGGCGCCGGACACGGCGATCACCCTGCTCCGGTCGGCGGCATCCGACCTGCGCGCGGTGGGGCGCATCGACACGCTGGACTTCGTCCAGGCCGAGCAGTTCGAGGTGCGGGAGATCGTCCTCGAGTCGGCTGAAGGGTAAGGGGATCGCATGGCACACGAGATCCGTCCGGCGGTCGATGAGGACTTCTTCGGCTGGCTGCCCCTCTTCGAGGCGTACTGCCGGTTCTACGACACCGAGCTCGACGACGCGAAGGCACTCATCGTCTGGAACTGGATCCGCGACGACGCCAATCCGCTGCAGGCCGCGCTCGCGATCGACGACGAGGGTCGGCCGGTGGGGCTCGCCCACTACCGCGTCGTGCCCGACAGCCTGCGCGCCACACGCGGCATGCATCTCGACGACCTCTACGTCGACGAGCGCGCACGCGGCGCCGGCATCGGACGCGCACTCATCGAGTTCGTGCACGCCCGGTCGCTCGAGGTGGGCCACGGCGGCGTCACCTGGATCACGGCGGCCGACAACGCGGATGCGCAGCGGCTCTACGACGCCGTCGCCCGCCGCACCGAGTGGGTCACGTACGAGATGGACGCCTGATGCGACTGGGCACGCGCTGGGCGTTCGGCGCAGAGCCGCCGCCATCGGTCCCGGCTGCGCTTCGCCCGCGGATCGCCGCGTCGGAAGCCGCGTACGTCGGGGGCGGCGAGGGGCGCCACTGGACGCTCACATGGCTCGAGGGCCGGCCCATCGCCGAACTCGATGACGGCGCCACTCGCGTGACCGACGCGATCAGCGACGTGCAGGACGCGGACGAGGACTGGTGACCTGGCGGCGATGATCCTGCCCTAGGCGCGTGCCAGGATCTCGCCGTGCGGCATGAGGAACCATCCGTCGTCGTCGGCCGCCCACTCGCGCCAGGCCGCCGCGATGCGCTCGAGCTCCGCCGGGTTCGAGTGACCCGACTCGATCGCGTGGGCGGCGAACTGCGACCGGGTGGCGCGTTCGGCCCACGATCCGCCCCACCACTCGCGCTCGAGGGTCGAGGAGAACACCCACGTCGAGCCGCTCGCCTCGATTCCCGTGAAGCCGGCCTCGCGGACCCAGGCCTTCAACACGCGGCCGGCGTCGGGCTCACCGCCGTTCCATTCGTGCACACGGTGGTACAGCTCGAGCCAGCGGGCGAGCGCCGCGGACGGTGGACTCCAGATCACTCCCCCGTAGTCCACGTCACGGACGGCGAGCAGGCCGCCCGGTTTCAGGACCCGACGGAACTCGCGGAGCGCATCCACCGGACGTGCGAGATGCTGCAGGACCTGATGCGCGTGCACGACGTCGAAGCTCGCGTCGGCGAAGTCCAGCCCATACGCGTCGCCGACACGGAACACGGCATTGGGCACGCGGCTACTCGCCGCCAGCCCGTTCGCCTCCGCCACGATCTCCCTCGAGGCGTCGATGCCGATCACGCGACCGGGGCGCACCCGACGGGCGATGTCGATCGTGATCGTGCCGGGCCCGCTGCCGACATCCAGCACCTCGAGGCCTGCGGCGAGACGCGGTGCGAGGTAGGCCGCGGAGTTGTCGACCGTGCGCCAGGAGTGGATGCGCAGCACGCTCGCATGGTGCCCATGGGTGTACTCGTCCCTCAGCGCGTCGGCACCGCCCGCGGCTTCTCCTGCCATGCATCGAGCCTAGACGGCCTCAGCGCAGCGAGGAGCGAGGAGCGAGGAGCGAGCTAGATGGCGAAGCCGAGCGCCCGCATCATGTCGCGTCCGTCGTCGGTGATGCGCTCGGGACCCCACGGCGGCATCCACACCCAGTTGATGCGGAAGGCGTCCACGGTCCCGTCGAGCGCCTCAGCGGTCTGCTCCTCGATGACGTCGGTGAGGGGGCATCCAGCGCTCGTGAGCGTCATGTGGATGACGAGGGCGTCATGCTCCTCGTCCCACCCGAGGTCGTAGATGAGACCCAGGTCGACGATGTTGACGCCGAGCTCGGGGTCCATCACGTCTTTCAGCGCCTCGGTGACCTGATCGAAGCGCTCGGGAGCGAGTGAGGTGACCATGGGTCCAGTCTACTTCCCGGCCGGGGCGAGGTAGCGGTCGTAGCCCTCGTCCTCGAGGCGGTCGGCGAGTTCCCGGCCGCCCTGCTCGGCGATCCTGCCCGCGACGAACACGTGCACGAAGTCGGGCGTGATGTAGCGCAGGATGCGCGTGTAGTGGGTGATGAGGAGGATGCCGAGACCGGTGTTGGCCTTCGCCCGGTTGACGCCTTCGGACACGATCTTCAGCGCGTCGACGTCGAGCCCCGAATCCGTCTCGTCGAGCACCGCGAACCGCGGCTTCAGCAGCTCGAGCTGGAGGATCTCGTTGCGCTTCTTCTCGCCGCCGGAGAAGCCCTCGTTGACGTTGCGCTCGGCGAATGCCGGGTCCATCTTGAGGTTCGACATCGACTCGCGGACGTCCTTCACCCAGCCTCGGATGGACGGTGCGTCGCCGTCGATCGCGGTCTTCGCAGTGCGCAGGAAGTTGGTCACCGTGACGCCGGGGATCTCCACGGGGTACTGCATCGCGAGGAAGAGGCCGGCGCGCGCACGCTCGTCGACCGACATCTCGAGGACGTTCTCGCCGTCGAGGAGGATCTCGCCCTGGACGACCGTGTACTTGGGGTGACCGGCGATCGTGTAGGCGAGGGTCGACTTGCCGGAGCCGTTCGGCCCCATGATGGCGTGGATCTCGCCCTCGTTGATGACGAGGTCGACGCCGCGCAGGATCTCGCGGGTGCCCTGGTCGGTCTCGACGTTGACGTGCAGGTTCTTGATCTCGAGCACTGACATGGTGGTGGGAATCTCTTTCGGTTGCCGGCCGTTCCGGGCCGGAAGTGGTCAGACGGTCAGCGTGACCGCGGGGTCGATGTGGACGTCGCCGTCTCTCAGCTCCACCTGGAACACCGGTACCGGTTCGTAGGCGGGCAGCGTGAGGGGCTTGCCGGTCTTCAGCGAGAACTTGGAGCCGTGCGCCCAGCATTCGAGGGTGGGCCCGTCGACGTTCCCGGTCGAGGGAGCGTCCTCGACGAATCCCTCGGCGAGCGAGATGTCGCCGTGGGTGCAGGTGTCGCCGATCGCGAACACGTCGCCGGCTGCATCCTTCACGACGGCGATGGCCACCCCGTCGAGGACGAATCGGGACGCTTCGTTCACTGCGAGCTCATCGATGGAGCACACGCGCACGGATGCCACGTCAGCGCCCCTCGAGTTCTGCCTCGAGCGCGGCGGTGAGGCGCGCCTCGAGCTCTGGCGATCCGATCTTCTGCACGATCTCCGTGAGGAACCCCCGCACGACGAGCCGGCGCGCCTCGTCTTCGGAGATGCCGCGCGCCATGAGGTAGAACAACTGCTCGTCGTCGAAGCGGCCGGTCGCGCTCGCGTGGCCGGCTCCCTCGATGTCACCGGTCTCGATCTCGAGGTTGGGCACCGAGTCGGCACGCGTGCCGTCGGTGAGCACGAGGTTGCGGTTCTGCTCGTAGCTGTCGGTGCCGGTCGCGGCGTTGCCGATGAGCACGTCGCCGATCCAGACGCTGCGGGCGCCCTGACCCTGCAGCGCGCCCTTGTACGTGACGCGGCTGCGAGTGTGCGGGGCGTCGTGGTGCACGAAGACCTGCTGTTCGAGGTGCTGGCCGGCGTCCGCGAAGTAGAGCCCGAGGGCTTCGACATCGGATCCCTGCTCGGCGAGGTGCGTGGAGGGGTTGACGCGCACGACCCTGCCGCCCAGCGAGACGACGATGTGCTTCAGGAAGGAGTCCCGGCCGAGCCGGGCGAAGTGACTCGCGAGGTGCACCGCGTCGTCGTCCCACTCCTGCAGGGACACGACGGTGAGCGAGGCCCCCTCGCCGACGACGATCTCGACGTTCTCGGTGAGACGTGCCGTGCCCGTGCCGCGGAGTACGACGAGGCCGCGGCTGTTGGGCGCCGCCTCGATCACGGTGTGCGCAGCGCGAGGGGTGGTGCCGAGGTCGTGGCGGGTGATCGCCGTGACCTTCTCGTCCTCGCCGGTGACGCGCACGAACACCGCTTCGCCGAAGCTCGACCAGGCGTTCGCCGCCGCGCGATCCTCCGGCGTTCCGGCCCGGCCGATGCGGGCGTCGCTGCGGGCGATCCACGAGACGTCGATGCCCGCGGCATCCGTCGTCTCGATCTCGACGCGCGAGCCGTCGAGTTCGCCGCCCGTGAGGTCGGCGAATGCCGCGACCGGCGAGAGCTTCCATTCGAGCTCACGGCCGGTGACGGGCGCGAAGTCGGTGACATCGACGGAGCGGAAGCGTTCGGAGCGGGTCTGCACCGGCACGACGGGGCCGTCGGAGTGCGGACGGAAGCCGTGCTGCTCGGCCGTGGGCATGGCTGTGCTGCTGATCTGCGTGGTCATTCCTAGCCGACGCTGCCTTCCATGCCCATCTCGATGAGCTTGTTGAGTTCCATCGCGTACTCCATGGGAAGCTCCCG
>JAPSJU010000313.1 GCA_031178025.1 Agromyces sp.
GACGGTGACGTCGCGGTGACGTTCTGGAACGGGACGGCGTACACGACGTCCGTCGCGCAGACGCTCACGGGCGTGCCGGCCGGAACGTACGCACTGCAGGCGACGACGCAGGGCACGGGATCGCCGGCCGGCGACTCGCGCGTGCTCTCGGCGACGACCTCGTCGGGCACCGTCAGCGCGCCGCTGGAGTTCACCGTGTGGAACGAGTTCCACACGACGGTGGTGCCGGGCGTCGTGGTCGGCGCCGACGGGATCGTCGAGGTGCGAGCGGACTTCGCGCTCTCGGCGGGCGTGTGGGGCGTGTTCGATGACGTGCGGCTCGTCGCGACGACGGATGCCTCGGCGGCCGACACGGCCGCCCTCGACGCGGCGCTCGGTCGTGCGGCCGCGGTCGACCGTGCGGCGTACACGGGTGCCTCGCTCGCGACGCTCGACGAGGCGATCGCGATCGGCGAGGTCGTGCTCGCGGGCTCGACCGCGACCGAGCGCGACGTCGCGGACGCGACGAAGCTCGTCGAGAAGGCGGTGAAGAAGCTCAAGCGCCTGAAGTGAGCGGTCGTCGGCTGGGTGGTCGGCCCCGCGTGTCGCGTGACGGCGACATCCGCCGGACGGGAACACGGGAGCGGCACGCGTGGTTGGCCCCCAGCATGACGACTCTCGGAATCATCGGAGCAGGACACATCGGCAGCCAGGTCGCGCGGGCGGCGATCGCCGCCGGATACGACGTGGTGATCGCCAACTCGCGCGGGCCGGAGACGCTCGCGGACCTCGTGGCCGAGCTCGGGCCGAAGGCACGGGCGGCGACGGCGGCGGACGCGGCAGCAGCGGCGGACGTCGCCGTCGTCACCGTGCCGTTCAGGGCCTACGCCGCCATCCCGGCCGCGCCCCTCGCGGGCAAGATCGTCATCGACACGAACAACTACTACGTCGAGCGCGACGGCCGTTTCCCGGCGCTCGACGAGGGACGGGACACCGTCACGGGCATGCTGCAGCGGCATCTTGCGACGAGCCGCGTCGCGAAGGGCTTCAACCACATCGCCGCTCGTGACATCACGATCGACGGGCGTCCCGCCGGCGCGTCCGGCAGGCGGGCCCTCGCGACCGCGAGCGACGACCCCGAGGCGGCCCGGTTCGTCGCCGAACTCT
This sequence comes from Agromyces sp., assembly GCA_031178025.1. Taxonomy (GTDB): domain Bacteria; phylum Actinomycetota; class Actinomycetes; order Actinomycetales; family Microbacteriaceae; genus Agromyces. The sequence continues at coordinate 1,147 of JAPSJU010000313.1, forward strand.
ACGATCGGTTCGGCTTCGACACCGTCGACCTCGGCCCGCTCTCCGAGAGCTGGCGCGTCGAGCGCGACCAGCCTCCCTACGGCGTCCGCCAGACGCGGGACGAGCTCATCGCGAGTGCGGCGCAGGCGCAGCGGGTGCTCGACGCGGCATAGGGCACCCGGCCGGGCTCACACCTCGATGGCGCCGCCGTGCTCGCGCAGGTGCTGACGCAGCGAGTAGCCGGGGTTCGACGCCTGTCGTTCGCGGTAGAGGGCGAAGTCCAGCTGCGAGCGCAGGCTCGTGCCGCGACGCATCCGCTCGGCCTGGGCGTGCTCGGTGCGCTGGATCTCGAGGGCCGTCGCGATGAGCTCGCCGACGCGGTCGCCGGGCACCACGAGCACGCCGTCGTCGTCGGCGAAGACGTGATCGTCGCCGGTGACCTCGATGCCGTCGAGGAACGCGCTCCCCATGCGGCGCCCGGCGGGCGGGATGCGGCGCGGCCCGAACGGCGTGCTGCCGAGGCTGTACACCGGGAGGCCGATCTCGACGAGCTGGGCGGTGTCGCGGTGCAGCCCCCAGACCACCATGGCGGCGAGCCCGGCCCGTTCGGCCTCGAGCACCATGAGGTCGCCGATGCAGGCCTCGTCGAGCCGCCCGCCGTTGTCGACGACCATGACGGCCCCCGCCGGCGCATCGTCGATGGTCTCGAGCAGCACGTCGACGCTGCCGAGGTGCGTGACCGGCGCGGCCGGCCCGTGGATGGCCGGTGCCGGCACGGCGGGGCGCAGGGCGACGGGGGCGAGCCGCGCGAGCACGCCGATGCGCAGGGATGCGTCGGCGATCGCCGCGGTGGAGACGGGTTCGTCGTTCCCGGCGTCGACGGGGGAGGCCGGGGCGACGACGGGGCGGTCGGTGTCGGTCATGGGCAGCACACTTCCACCCGCGAGCCGCAGGCGGCAACGGGAGCGGGCCGGATTGGCAGGCGGTCGAACCGCCATGGCCGGATGTCGCGCGTTGCACCACCGAGGGCCCGCCTCGCATGAGACGGGCCCCGCGAGGGCAGCGCGATCAGTGCGTCGGCGCGGGCACCGCGACCACGGCGCGCAGGCCGTCGGCGAGCGGCGTCGTCGGCCGCCCGATGAGACGCGAGAGCGTGCCGTCGGCCTCGGAGAGCACGCCCTCGCTGATGTCGCGGTCGAGCGCCGCGACGAAGCCCGCGGTGCCCGCATCGAGTCCCGCCGCCTCGAGCGCGGCGATGCGCTGCTCGATCGTCAGCGGCACGTAGCGCACCTCACGTCCGACGACGTCGGACGCCGCGGCGGCGAGCTCGTCGTAGCTCCACGCGGCGTCACCGCCGAACTCGTACACCCGGCCGAGGTGACCGTCTTCGAGCAGCACCACGGCGGCTCCCTCGGCGAAGTCCGCCCGGCTGGCGCTCGCGACGCGGCCGTCGGCCGCCGCTGCCGCGATCTCGCCGGTGTCGGCGGCGCGAGCGACATCCGCCGCGTAGTTCTCGGTGTACCAGTTGTTGCGCACGATCACCGCGGGAACGCCGGATGCGGCGATGGCCTGCTCGGTCGCCTTGTGATCGGGGGCGAGCACGAGGCTCGAGGTCGTCGCACGAGGGGCGCTCGTGTAGACGAGCTTGCCGACGCCGGCCGCCCTCGCCGCGTCGATCACGTTCCGGTGCTGTGCGACGCGCGTGCCCGGCTC
>JAPSJU010000314.1 GCA_031178025.1 Agromyces sp.
GCCGTACGCCTCGAGCTTCTCGAGGGCACGTGCGAGGGCGTCGGGATGCCGCGTCGTCATCGCCCCGGTGGCGTCCGCGAGGTATTCGCGCTGACGCGAGACGGCGAGTTGCACGAGGCTCGCGACCAGCGGGGCGATGAGCATGGCGACGAGCCCGAAGACCAGCACGACGGGGTTGCCGTTGTTGTTGCGACCGAAGAACGCCAGCCGGACGAGCAGGTCGGAGATGAAGCCGACGGCGACGACGAGCCCGAACACGACCATGGAGAGGCGGATGTCGTAGTTGCGCACGTGCCCGAGCTCGTGCGCCATGACCCCTTCGAGTTCGGCGTCGTCCATGATCTCGAGCAGGCCGGTCGTCGCCGCGACGACGGCATGCTCGGGATCGCGGCCGGTGGCGAAGGCGTTCGGTGCCGGGTCGGAGATGACGAACACGCGCGGCATCGGCGTGCCGGTGGTGATCGACAGGTTCTCGACCGTGCGCCACAGCCTGGGGTGGTCGGCCTTCGAATGCAGCTCGATCGCCCCCGACATCGAGAGCGCCTGCCGATCGGCCGTGAAGTACTGGAACAGCGCGTAGGCGCTCGCGATGGCCAGCGTCACGACGACGATCGTGAGGTCACCGTAGATGAGGGCCGCAAGCCACCCCAGCCCGCCGATGATGGCGAGGAAGAACAGGATGATGAAGACGGTGTTGCGCTTGTTCCTGGCGATCGCTCGGTACAACGCCGGCCCTTAGAACTGCACGCGCGGCGGCTCGGCGATCGCGGCCGGCTCCGTCACCTCGAAGAAGTCGCGCTCGTTGAAGCCGAGGCCGCGCACGAAGAGCGTGTTCGGGAAGACCTTGATCTTCGTGTTCAGTTCTCGGACGCCCCCGTTGTAGAAGCGACGCGAGGCCTGGATCTTGTCTTCGGTGTCGACGAGCTCGGACTGCAGCTGGAGGAAGTTCTGGCTCGCCTGCAGCTGCGGGTACGCCTCGGCGACGGCGAAGATCGACTTCAGCGCCTGCTGCATGTGGTTCTCCGCAGCCGAGGCGTCGGCCGGCCCCTGCGCCTGCAGCGTCTCGGCGCGGGCCCGGGTCACGTTCTCGAAGACGGCCTTCTCGTGGGCCGCATAGCCCTTCACCGCCTCGATGAGGTTCGGGATGAGGTCGGCGCGCCGCTTCAACTGCACCGTGATGTCGCTCCACGCCTCATCGACCCGCACGTTGAGGGTGACGAGCGAGTTGTAGGTCGCCCACAGGTAGATGCCGATGATCACCACGAGCGCGACGACGATGATGAGGGGGATGAGCCATTCCATGGCACGGACTCCTATGCGCTCGGGCAGTTGAACGGGGGTGTCTGCATCCTATCGAGGAGCACGGGGCGAGCACGGTGCTTCCCATGAGACTCGGAGGGAAGCGGCAGCGGGCGTGAGGCGTAGGCTCAGGCTGTGCCTGATCGACCCGAACCCCGGCGACGTGGCCGGCCGCGAGGCGCCAATCCCGCCGACACGCGCGCACGCATCCTCGAGGCGGCCACGACCGAGTTCGGAGAGCGCGGGTACGAGGCCGCCTCGATCCGGTCGATCGCCCGGCGGGCCGATGTCGACCCGGCGCTCGTGCACCACTACTTCGACGACAAGGCCGCCCTCGTGGCGGAGGTGGTCGCCGTACCGCTGCGCCCCGATCGCATCGTCGGCGGCGCCCTCGACGGACCGCTCGACGAACTCGGCACTCGCCTGCTGCGGGCCGTCCTGGCCGCATGGGACTCGCCGGCGGTACGCCCGGCCGCGACCGCTGCGGTGCGGACCGCGATCGGACACGGGCCCGTCGCCCGGATGCTCCGCGAGTTCGTGCGGCGCGAGATCATGCTCCGCCTCGCATCGCGACTCGGTGACGCTCCCGACGCCGAGGTCCGGGCCGAGCTCGCCGCGTCGCAGGTCGTGGGCGTGATCATGGTGCGCTACGTCCTCGCCCTGGAGCCGCTCGCGTCGCTGGACGAGGACGCGCTCATCGCACGCGTCGCTCCCGTGCTGCAGTGGCACCTCACCGGTGTAGGCCCGATCCTTGACAGCACCGCCTCGCAGGAGCATTATTCGTCGCATGATGAATAATCTGGGGGCGTCGGAGGGCGCCGCCATCGTGGTGCACGACCTGCATGTGCGACGTGGGCCCGTCCACGTGCTCGACGGACTCTCCCTCACCGTGCCGCGGGGACGCATCGTCGGGCTCCTCGGACCGAGCGGAAGCGGCAAGACGACGCTCATGCGCTCGCTCGTCGGAGTGCAGCTCGTGCGATCGGGCTCCATCGAGGTGCTCGGCCTCCCCGCCGGTTCGCGATCGCTTCGCAACCGGGTCGCGTACGTCACCCAGCAGGCCAGCGTGTACGACGATCTCACGGTGCGGCAGAACCTGGCCTACTTCCGGCGAGTGCTCGGCGCGCCGGCATCCGACGTCGACCGCGTCCTCGAGCGCACCGCGCTCGGCCCGTACGCGGAGCGCCTCGCCGGATCGCTCTCGGGCGGACAGCGCGGACGCGTCTCGCTCGCGGCGGCCCTCCTCGGTGCTCCAGAGGTGCTCGTGCTCGACGAGCCGACCGTGGGCCTCGACCCGGTGCTGCGCGTCGAGCTGTGGCAGCTCTTCCGAAGCCTCGCCGACGAGGGGGCGACGCTGCTCGTCTCGAGCCACGTGATGGACGAGGCGAAGCGCTGCGACCGCCTGCTGCTCATGCGCGACGGAGCGCTCCTCGCCGACGACACCGTCGACGGCGTGCTCGCCGCCACCGGCACGGACGACGTCGAGACGGCGTTCCTCCGGCTCATCGAGCAGGGCAGTCC
>JAPSJU010000315.1 GCA_031178025.1 Agromyces sp.
CCTAGGCGCTGCGGGCGCTCACTCCGCTGGCGGACGCCCTGCAGGCTCCGGCCTGGCGCGTGCGCCTTCGTCGGCCGCGTCACGCTCCCGGACCCGCTCTCGTTGCGCTCGTCGCAGCTGCACGAGTTCCGTCACGGCCATCCCCGCGACGAAGAAGAGGAACGCCTGCCACTGGGTGATGAGCGAGGTCACTGCCAGCACGGGGATCTGGCCGAGGAGCGCGATGCTCGCCGGCGTGGCCTTCCGGACGACGAAGAGGACGGCGGCGAACAGGATCGGCGCAAGGATGAGCACGGCGACGAGCCACCCGAAATTCGCGCCGAGCCGCAGGAGCGTGTTGTCGATCACGTCGATCGTCGCCGACTGCAGGCGCCCGGCATCGTCCACCTGCACGCCCGCCGACGCCCCGAGCCAACGGATCGCGGGCAGCGCGCGCTCGAGTTGCAGCGCCCGTTGCTCGCCCGACATCCGGGTGTCGGAGGCATCGTCCTCGGAGTAGAGCAGCTGGAACGTCACGGCGATGACCACCATGCTGACTCCGAAGAGCAGGAACGAGCCGACCCGCCTCCGTCCGCTCGTCGCGGCGAAGATCGACAACCCGAGGGTGAGCGTGAGGGCCAGGAGCGGGCCGCGGCTCAGTGAGACCACGACGCCCGCGGCCAGGATCAGCTGAGCGAGCACTGCGTGCTTCGCCAGTTCCCGAGCGAACGGGATCGCCATCGCGATGGTGGCGCCGTAGGCGATCGCATGACCGAATCCGGCTTCCGATCGGTCCACCCCCGCCCGAACCTGCACATCGCCCCAGTGATGGAAGGCGCTCGGGGCCCAGTCCGACCACACATGCAGCCCGGTGGCGAACTCGACGAGGCCCCAGATCGACACGATCACCATGACGACGACGAACGCGGTCCTGACTTCGGCGATGCTGAGACGACCCAGGGTGTACGAGAGCCCGAGCACGAGCGCGAGGTTCACGAGGAGGAACGCCGGGTAGCCCGCCAGCACCGTGAGTGCGAGCACGATCGCCACGGCACCGGCGAGTGCGAAGTCGGGCCAGGCGAGCGGTGACCCGCCGCGCTTGCGGGAGAGCAGCAGTCCGGCGAGCACGGCGAGGCCGAGCACGACCGAGGGCCGCAGCCCGATCGGGCCGAGGTGGATGGGCGTCCAGTCGGGGATGAATGCGACGACGGCGATCCACGAGACGAGGCCGAATGCCGGTCGGTACGTCGTGATCACGACGAACGCGGCTCCCAGCACGAGCGCGATCGCCACACCGGGCAGCCGTATCCCGAGGATGACGAGCACCGCCACCAGCGCGGTCGAGCCCATGGTCAGGGCGAGCGCCCGCTTGTCGATCGTGATGGTGCCCCCCGGCTCGGCTCGCTCGCGCAGCTCCTCCGCCGCTCCCGTGGCGATCATTCTAGGCGCGGCGGGGCCGTCCTCGAGACCAGGGCCCGGGGTGTTGCGCCGACCGCGCCCTCGACATGACGTGATGTTGCTGCTAACGTCGTGCCCGCTATGAAGTGAGCACATCCCAATGTCCCGCGCCCGAGGCGCCGTCGACACCGGGTGTGCAGCTCCACTGATCGCGACCGTGTCGCGTGCACCCGCTCGCGACGGCACGATGCCCGGCGGGACCTCCACCCGCTCTCGGGTCGCCGACCCGTCGTCGCACGCGCACGATCCGAGCTCGCTCATCCCGTCGCAGCAACCGGCGACGATCGGCGACCCGAGGGCCTTCGCGAAACGGAAGTTCCGCATGGCGGTACACGTCTCCCACTCACTCCACCTCCGCGTCGACGGGCTCTCGGCCTCCTACCCCGACCGGCGTGTCTTCACCGATCTCTCCTTCTCGGTCGCCCCCGGCCACAGGCTCGGGCTGATCGGCGAGAACGGCGTCGGGAAGTCCACCCTGCTCCGGCTCATCGCCGGCGAGACCCGGGTGGATGCCTCGTCGAGCCGCCTCCCGGATGAGGCGCTCACCTCCGGCACGCTCACCCGGCCGCGTCGGATCGGCCTCCTGGCGCAGGACGCGCCCTTCGCAGCGGGCGACCGCATCGGCGACGTGCTCGACGCGGCGCTCGCCGAGGTCCGAGCCATCGAGCGCGAGCTCGCTGCCGCGGCATCGGCGCTCGCTGCGCCGAGCGGCGACGAGCGCCGCGATCAGGCAGCGGCTGCGCGCTACTCGGCCGCCCTCGACGCCGCCGAGCGCGCCGAGGTGTGGTCGGCGGGCGCGCGCAGGGACGAGCTCCTCCAGGGCCTCGGCGTCGCGGGGCTGCGCCTCGACCGCAGGATGGATGAGATCTCGGGCGGACAGCGACGTCGCTTCGCGCTCGCCGCGCTGCTCCTGCGCGCTCCGGATGCGCTGCTCCTCGACGAGCCGACCAACCACCTCGACGATGTGACCGCGGCCTACCTCGAGGGGCGGCTCCGGGCTTGGCGCGGGCCGGTGGTGCTCGCGAGTCACGACCGCGAGTTCCTCGACCGCGTCGCCACCGGCCTCCTGGATCTCGATCCCGGGCGCGCGGGCGCGCTCGCGGTCGCCGGATCGGGCGACCGGGACCGGGGGAGCCGGGACGACGTGCTCGCGGCAGCCGGGGGAACGGCCTTCGGCGGCGGGTTCAGCGAGTACCTCGCCGTCAGATCGGACGAGCTCGAGCGCTGGCGCCGCCGGTACGAGGACCAGCAGGAGGAACTCCGCCGGCTCCGCGCGGATCTCGTCGGATCGGCGCGAACGGTCGCGCACGGGCGCGCGGCGACCGACAACGACAAGTTCGTCCGGCACTTCAAGGGCGAGCACGTCGACC
>JAPSJU010000045.1 GCA_031178025.1 Agromyces sp.
GCCGCGTTCGGGCGCCCGAGCGCCGTGCTCCGCTGGGGCGGCTTCCTCGACACCGTGCTCGAGGGCGTCACGGGCGTCTTCTTCGACGAGCCGTCGCCGGGCGCGATCCGCGGCGCCCTCGATCGACTCGAAGCGCACGAGTGGGATGCGTCCGCGATCACCGCTGCGAACGAGCGGTTCTCCGAGACGCACTTCCGGGCGGCACTGCACGCCGCCGTGGCGGCGCTCGGCGAGGGGCGGAGCGGATGATGCACGACCTGCGTGCGCATCTCGCCGTGCTGCACCGGGGCTGGCCGGTGCTGCTGCTCTTCACGGGGCTCGGACTGCTGGGCGGCATCGCCACCGCACTGCTCGCCACGCCGCGGTTCGACGCCACGGCCCGGGTGTTCATCACCACCGACGAGGCCGACACGCCGCTCGACAGCCTCGCCCTGACGGTCTATGCGCAGCAGCGACTCCCGTCGTATGCGGACGTCGCCTCGTCCTCGGCCGTGCTGCGGCCGGTCGCGCTGGAGCTCGGACTGGACGAACCGCTCGAGGAGCTCGCCGGCCGAGTGGTCGCGACGCCGGTTCCCGACAGCCTCCTGATCGAAGTCGTCGCATCCAGCCGATTCAACACCGAGGCGCCGGCGCTCGCCGGTGCGGTGGCACGTCAGCTGGCGGACGTCATCGAGCTGCAGCTGGAGTCGCGCATGACGACGGAGGGCAGTGCGCTCGGCGTCACCGTGGTGGACGATGCGGTGCTTCCCGCGGCGCCGTCCTACCCGAGGTTCGACCTGTCGGCCGTGATCGGTGCGGCCGCCGGCCTGTTCGTCGGGATCGGGGCGATGCTCCTGCTGCACAGCTTCGACGCCCGCATCCGTGGCGTCCGGGATGTGCGCGAGGTCACCTCGGTGCGCGTCATCGGCATCATCTCCCGCGAGCGCAGGGCCGATCTCACGAGCATCGCCCTCGATGACGAGCACCGGGTGGCGAAGCAGTTCCGGAGCTTCCGCACCGACCTGCAGTTCCTCGGATTCGACGCGTCGAATCGCAGCGTGCTGGTGGTGGGCGCCCGCCGGGAGCAGGGCACCACCACGGCGGCACTCAACCTCGCCCTGGCGATGGCGCAGCTCGGCCGACGTGTCCTGCTCATCGACGCGCACCTGCGCGCCCCCGAGATCCTCGAACTGCTCGAGATGACCCCCGCGCCCGGCCTCACGGACGTGCTGGTGGGCGCCGCGAGCAGGGACGAGGCGATCCGCACCTGGAGCGAGGTCCCCGAGCTCTCCGTGATGACGGCCGGCGTCATCCCCCCGAACTCGGGCGACATCCTCGGGTCCGATCGCATGCGCGTCCTCGTCGAGGACCTGGCCACCCGGTACGACGACGTCGTCATCGACGGTGGGTCCATCGTCACGGCCGATGCGTCGGCCCTCGCCACCGTCGCCGGATCGACGGTGCTCGTCGCTCGTGCCGGACATCTTCGTCGCCAGCAACTGGTCAGGGCCGTGGACGCGCTCGAGGCCACCGGGACCCTCGTCGGCGTCCTGGTCACCGACCAGCCGTCACTCGGTGTCGAGTCCGTTGCGGAGACCATCGCATGAATCGAACCCAGTCGAACGACGCGGCGGAGCCGCGGAAAAGGACATCGCCATGATCCGAAAGCTGTGGGAGCACGCGGGCGTCGTGCTGTTCAACCACGTGTTCACGCACTTCCCCTCGCATCGGGTGCGGCAGGCGGTGCTGCGCGCGTGGGGTGCCACGATCGGCCGCGAGACGGCGATCTTCCGCGGCACCACGGTGCTCGGCATCGACGGCATCACCATCGGCGAGGCATCCGTCATCGGGTTCCGGTGCCTCCTCGACGGTCGAGGCGGCCTGCGCATCGGCGACAACGTCGTGATCGCGAGCGATGTGCACTTCATCGCCGGCCACCACCTCCCGAACTCCGACGACTTCGGGTACGTGCTGGAGCCCACCCTCGTCGACGACTTCGCGTGGATCGCGAGCCGCGCCACGGTGCTCGAGGGCGTGGTCGTCGGCCGGGGTGCGGTCGTGGGCGCGTGCTCGCTCGTGCGCACGTCGATCGAGCCGATGCAGATCGTCGCCGGCATCCCCGCGAAGCCGGTGGCCGAGCGGCGATCCGCGCTGACCTACCGACCCGTCTACCGGCCGAAGTTCTTCTGATGGCCGCCCCGATCACCTCAACCGAAACAGAGAAAGAGGCCTCGAACGTGAAACGTGTCTGGGACCGGCTCGGCGTCGTGTTCTACAACTTCTTCATCACCTACCTCCCGGGGCACTGGCTGCGCCTCGGGGTGCTCCGCCTGTGGGGTGCGAAGATCGGCAAGGACACCTCGGTGTTCCGCGGCACGACCGTGCTCGGGATCGACAAGCTGCGGATCGGCGAGTCGACCGTGATCAGCTTCCGGTGCCTCCTCGACGCGCGCGGCGGCATCACCATCGGCGACAACGTCGTGGTGGCGAGCGACGTGCACTTCATCACGGGTACGCACTTCCCCGACTCCGACACCTTCGACTACGCGCTCCTGCCGATCGAGGTCGGGGACCACGCCTGGATCGCGAGTCGCGCCACGGTGCTCCCCGACGTCACGATCGGTCGGGGTGCCGTCGTCGGCGCGACCTCACTCGTGCGGGATGACGTGGCCGAGATGGACATCGTCGCCGGGGTCCCCGCCAAGGTCCGCGGCCACCGGGAGTCGGCGCTCGCGTACCGCCCCAAGTACAAGCCGCCGTTCTTCTGATCGTGGTCGACCTCAGCGAGGCCCGCCTGGTCTACGTCGCCCCCCGCGCCGGGGAGAGCGGCGTCGGCGACTATGCCGATGAGTTCATCGCGGCCGTGCGACCGCACTTCGGCGAAGTGATCGAGTACCGCCACGGCGGGCCGGGCAAGGCGACCCTGCGACAGCTCCTGCGGCAGTGCAGGGAGGTGCATGCGACCGTGCGCGACCACGGAGGCCGGCGCACCATCGTGCACACCGAGCAGAGCGGCGGCGGGCTGCTCCCGTTCTGGGCCCCGGTGGGCCTGCGCGACGTGCAGGTCACGTCCACGGTGCATGATCCGCCCCTGACGGTGTGGTGGCCGTTCCGCACGCGCATCGCGGCCAACAACCGGCTGCTCGGCCATGCCATCCACTACACCCTGCGTCGCCAGACCGAGTGGCTGGAGTCGCGCGTGAACCAGGGCCGCACGCTCGTCGCGCTCAGCCGGCTCGGTGCTCGCGAGCTGGGGGGTGCCATGACCCGGTCGCGGATCGTCGCCTCGTCGTTGATCGTCCCGGTCCGGCCCGAGCTGGATCCGGTCGCCGGGCGGCCCCTCGCGATCGGGCTGTTCGGCTACGTCTACCGGGGAAAGGGGTTCGACGTCCTCTCCGAACTGCGGCGGCACCTCGACCCTCGGATCACCATCCGCATCGCGGGTCGCGGTACCGAGAGCCTGCCTGCCCAGGAGGGCGTGGAGATCCTCGGCGAGGTGCTCGACGCCGAGGAGGACGCGTTCTTCAACTCGATCCGGATGCTGCTCGTCCCCTATTCGGCACGGCACGTGTACGGGCGCGAGGCGTACCCGGCGGCCAGCACGGTCAGCCGCGCCATGGCCTACGCCACCCCCGTCCTCGTGCGGGGTCACGGAGCATTGCGCGAACTCGGACAGGACGGGGGAGCGGTGGTGGTCGACGGGGGTGCCGAGGAGCTCGCGGCGAGCGCCAACCGGCTGCTGCTCGACGTCGATCGGCTCGACGAGCTCGAGGCGGGGGCGCGGCGGGTCCGCGTGCAGCACTCCGCCGAGCGGGTGATCGAGGACTTCCTCGATGTCTGGAGGCACGGATGACGCTGCTGCGACGCTTCCTCAGCCCGAACCTCCTGAAAGCGGGGGTGGCGTCGGGCTGGGTGCTGGGCGGCCGCGTCATGGGGCTGCTCTGGACATCCCTCCTGATCTTCCGTCTCGACCTCGGCGACTACGGCCTGTATGCGATGGCCTACGCGATCTCGGCCATCATCGCTGCGCCGATCGACAACATCTTCCTCGTGCGGTCGCTCCGGGTCGACGACGAGACGTTCCGGCGGGAGCGCTCGACGCGCGTCTGCGTCGGTGCGGCCCTCCTCCTGCTGGGCATCGTCTGCTTCCTGCCGAGCTTCGTCGTGGGCTTCGCGCTGCTGGTCGCCGGCGGCGAGATCCTCTTCAACGCATTCAAGAGCTCCAGGCTGCGGGACGGCCATCCGAACGTGGTGATGCGCTTCGACGCCATCCGGCAGATCGTGTCCATCGCCCTCGCCTCGGCGTACCTCTTCGCGACCGAGGACCCGCAGCTCGAAATCGCGGTCGCGATCTACAGCTCGCCCTATCTCGTCATCCTCGTGCTCGCCGCGTTCCAGGCGCGGGGGAGCCGCCCCGCACGGCCCGGGGGCGGACGCGAGATGCTGCTGCTCTGGCTCGATGCGGGGGCGCTCGCCCTGTACCTCCAGGGCGACGTGCTCCTGCTCGGGGTGCTCACCAACAACGAGATCGCCGGCGCGTACTCGCTGACCTCGGTCGTCTCCCTCGCCGCGACGGCCTTCGCGCAGATGTTCGTGCACACCTACCACGAGCGTCTGCGCATCGCCGGCGGCGATCCCGCTGCCGGGCCGCGCCTGCTCGTCACCCTCTGCATCGCGCTGCTGCTCGGCGCAGGCGTCTTCTCGCTCGGGGCGGTCGTCGTCGCCGTCGGCAACCAGGAGCAGGTCGGCACGGTGCTCCTCGCGATGAGCGTCTTCGTCGTGCTGCATTCCGTCGCCCTCGTGCTCACGACGGTGCTCTACCTGCAGCGCAGGGACGGGCACCGCGTGATGGCGGGCTGGATCGCCGTCGTCGTGAAGCTCGGCCTGCTCACCCTGCTGGCCGGCATGGGTGCGCTCGGCGCGGCGCTCGCCAGCATCGCCGCCGAGCTCGTGCTCGTGGCCTGGTACCTCCGCGTCGTCTACGCGTGGACCCCTGAGAAGGCGGCGCCGGTGTCGGCGCCGGTCCCGCCCATCGTCGAAGGAGGCCCCCTGTGAGAGTCGCGACCTTCCTCCTCGCCAAGGACCCGCTGGTCGATCACGGCGGGGACATCGCCCTCGCCCGCGTCGTCATGGAGCTGGCCCGGGCTTCGTTCTCGGTGAACGCGATCTGCCTCTCGAAGGCGAAGGAGCCGTCGCCCGACCCCGACGTCACGCGCATCGCCAAGCCCCCGGTGTCGCCGCTCGCACTCACGCTGCGCAGCATCCGCGACCGCAAGAGCGTCGTGCACGCGCGCTTCGACGTCCCCGCCCTGCGCGCCGAGATCGAGGCCCGTCAGCCCGACCTGTTCGTCGCCGAGCACAACTACATGATCGAGTCGTACCTCGGCACGAGCCATCCGGGGCGAACCCCGCTCGCGCTGAACACCGTCAATTCCGAGTCGATCGTCTGGCGCGCCACACGTGGGGTCGGCGGGCGGGTCGAAGCACAGCGCATCGAGGCCGACGAGCTGCGCACCGCCCGGGCGGCGCGAGCCATCGGCACCTACGACCGGGAGGAGGTCGACTTCTACCGCGGCGGCGGCATCGATCGGGTGCACTGGCTCGACATCACGATCCCGCCTGCGGCACCCGCGCCGGTCGCCGCATCCGGGCCGCGGCTCGTGTTCCTCGGCGATCGCACCTGGCCGCCGAACCAGGAGGCGTTCGAACTCCTCGTGCAATGGTGGCCGGACATCGCCCGTGGCATCCCGGGTGCCGAATTGGTGGTCGTGGGCAAGCGCGCCCCCGGTGCGTCCTCCGCTCCGCTGCCAGAGGGCATGCGCGACCTCGGCTTCGCCGATGACCTCGACGCCGTGCTCAACTCGTGCCGGGCGCTGCTCGCACCCGTGCTCACCGGCGGCGGGGTGCGCGTGAAGCTCCTCGAGGCGGCGAGCCGTGGGCTTCCGGTGGTCGGAACCGGCCCGGCCCTCGGCTCCCACGCCTCGGTCTTCGGGATCGACGTGAGCGACGGGCGCGAGGCGTTCGTCGACCGCTGCCGGCGATATCTCCTCGATCGCGACGCGGCCTCGGCGGAAGGCGAACGGCTCCACCGGGTCAATGCGGACCGCTGGCAGCAGCAGGTGCCGCACGGTCGTGTGGCGGAGTGGCTGGCGCCATGAGGATCGTCGTGTGGGTGCTCGCGCTGACCACGCCGATCGTGGCGGCGGTGCTCGCGAGCGACGCGAGCCCGGCGGTGCGCATCATCGCGCTCCTCGCCATGGGGTTCCCACTCGGCATCTGGGTGGCCATGCGCCGACCGCTTTGGATCTACTGCGCCTACGCGTTCAGCCTCGGTTCCGTGCCGTTCGGGGTGCTGCCCTCCTCGCCGCTGCCGCTCGTGCTCCTGCTCGGCGTGAGCATCGGCGCGACCGCGGTGCTGCAACTGCCGTCGGGGACCTCCCGGGCCTTCACGAGCATGGACTGGTGGATGCTCGGCCTCGTGGTCACCTCCACCCTGTCCCTCGCCGTGACCTTCTCCACCTCCTACGACCTGACCGAGTTCGCCAAGTGGCTCATCGCCACCTCGACGGTGTTCGCGCTGCTCCGCCTGGAGCCCACCCTGCTCGACGTGGTGGGGCGGTGGTACGTCTTCGGCGCAGCAGGCGCGAGCGCGTTCGGCCTCGGCATGCTGTTCTTCGACGAGTCGGGCAAGTGGCTCTCGTTCCTGTCGTTCCTCGGGTACGGCACGAGCGGCGGCGACAACCTGCGGTACGTCGTCGACGGCGGTGAGCGGACGGTTCGCCTCACCGGTACCTTCGTCGATCCGAACGCCGGCGGCCTCTTCCTCCTCGTCGGGGTGCTACTCGCACTCGCCCTCTTCCGCGGGTTCTGGCAGCTCGCCTACACCGGCATCATCCTGCTCGCCATGACGCTGACGCTCAGTCGCGCCGCGCTGGCATCGCTCGCCGTCGCGTTCCTCATCTTCGTCGCCGTGCAGAACATGCGATTCGGCGGCAAGGCGAAGCTCGTGGGGTTCGCATCGATCGCGGGGGCGGGGCTCCTCGCGATCCCGTCCATCCAGGAGCGACTGTTCGACTCCTTCGGCTCGAACGACGTGGGCTCCTCGGCGCGTGCCGATGCGCTCCGCGACTATCCCAAGCACATGGACGGCAACTGGCTGTTCGGCCTCGGGTGGGGTCGCATCGAGTTCCGCGACGGCGATGTCGGGATGGCGGTGAACCACGTCGCCAACGCGCCGCTGCTCTCGGTCTACCGCGGCGGCATCATCGTCGGCCTCTTCTTCTGCGCGGTGCTCATCTACGGCATCGTCCTGTCGCTTCGCGGCCTCCGGCGTGCCGAGCCGCGCTACGGATACCTCGGAGCCGGCTTCATCGGCTTCACGCTCGTCGCCCTGCAGCTCGACTTCCCGGTGATCACGATCCCGCCGGTCGCCGCGCTCTTCGCCTTCTTCGTCGCGAACCTGCCGATGAAGGAGAACTCCCTCATCACTCCAGAGCCGCTCCCATCGACCGCCGCCCCCCGGCGGTTCCGCGGCATCCGACGAACCCCGGAGGTTCTGACATGACCGGCGCAACAGGCACCGCCACCGTTCCCTCCCCGCGGACCGGATCACGGGATCGGCTCGTCGGACTCGACGGGATGCGTGGCGTGCTCGCGCTGAGCGTCATCCTCGTGCACACGCTCGGCGCCCTCGCCCCCGTGGTGCTGTCCGGCAGCCACATCGACCTGCTCGGCCAGGTGATCGTGGTGTTCTTCGCCCTGTCGGGGTTCCTCATCTACTGGCCGTTCGCGACCCGCATCATCGACGGGCGGGATGCCCCGTCGTGGCGCAGCTACTACCTGGCGCGGGTGCTCAGGGTCTACCCGGCGTACGTCGTCATCTTCCTCCTCGCCAACTACGTGCTCGCCGGGCTGTTCCTGCGCAACGCGATGGAGGCGATGGTTCCGCTCACCGACGCCGGCACGGGGACGATGACGGATCCGGTCAGCGTGCTGCTCCATCTGACGCTGTTGCAGAACTACCTGCCGAGCGGCCTGCAGACCGGCATCAACTCCTCGTGGACCCTGACGGTGGAGATCACCTTCTACGCGCTGCTCCCGCTCCTCGCATGGGGCGGCTCGCGCCTCGCCCGTGGGCGCGTGCGGAATCCGTACCTCGCGGCGGCCATCCCGGGCATCGCCCTCTTCGCGTTCGGCCTCGTCATGCGGGGCGTCGGTGCAGTCCTCTTCGCGATGTCCGACCTCTCGCTCCTCGAAGCGGAGTGGGGATCGAACTGGCTCGGGGTGTTCTCGCGCAGCTTCCTCGTCTGGTCCGACAACTTCGGCGCGGGCATGGTGGCGGTCGTGCTGTTCATCGCCGCTCGGAAGGGCGCGCTGACGCACGTCTTCGGGATGCGACTGCGGACCGCGGCGATCCTGGTGACCGCGCTGGGCATCGTCGCCGCCGGAGCGGCGCTCGTGCTCTTCCCCCGCTACATCAGCAGTGCGGTGGCCGTCGCCTCGGGAGCGTTCTTCCTCGCCATCCTCCTGCCGTCCGCGAAGGGGCGCACGCCGATGCTCGCGAAGGTGCTCGACGTGAAGCCCCTGCACTACATCGGGCTCATCTCGCTGAGCACGTATCTCTGGCACTATCCGGTGCTGTTGACGGTGATCCGCCTCGGCTGGTTCGCGCCGGACACCCCCGTCGGCGCGCTCCTGAACTTCGTCCTCGTCGCCGCGATCAGCGTCGCGATCTCGTCGGTCACCTACTGGCTCATCGAACGACCGGCGCAGAAGCTCGCGGCGCGGAAGCGCGCGCGCACCCCGAGGAGCGCCGAGATCACCCCGTGACGGGCGGAAGGCCGGCGATCGCCTGTTCGACCAGGTCGGCGACGAGGTCGTGGCCTGCGCCGTTCAGGTGCGCGCCGTCCGCGGAGACGTCGGGGCGCAGCTCGAGCGGGTCGGCAGGGTCGGTCAGGTGCCGGTCGACGTCGACGATCGCGTCGAGCCCGAGCGGCTGGGTGAGGATCCAGGCGTTGTACTGACGGCGGGACGCATCGGCGTTCGCGTCGTTCGACCTCGGCGGTTCGGTGAAGCCCAGGATCCGCGCCTCCGGCCAGAGCGTGCGGGCACGCTCGACGAGCACCTGCATGGAGAGCTGGACGTCGCCCACCGGCCGGCCGGAGGCGAGATCGCTCGAGCTGCTCCAGATCGTGACGTAGTCGGGTTCCGCTTCGCCGTAGGTCACCCATTTCGGTGATTCGGGTCCGAAGCTCGTCGTCCACGCCCCCGGCACGGCGAGCGTGGAGGCCGCACCGCCCGACGACTGGGCCCACCGCTGCGGCCACGACGTCATCTCGCCGTCGTGGGGGCTCGCGACGGGGTCCACGTTCCCGGGCGCGTTCAGCGAGTGGCCGATCGAGAACAGCACCGGGGTGTCGTAGGGCACGGTGTACTCGATCCAGACGTCGAGGAGCGAGAGGCCCGGGTTCCACGTGCCGAGCGCATCCTTCACCCCGCCGATCTTCGACGCGCCGAGCATGTCGAGCCACGACACCCCGCCGGTCGCGGCCAGCGCCACACCCTGCTCGGCTCGCAGCCCCATCGAGAGGAGCATCGGCGTGTCGGCCCCGAGCGCGACGTCCTCGCTCGAGATCCAGGGACTCGTATAGGTGGCGCCGTCGATGATGGTGCCGCCCTCGGCGATGTGCGTCGGCGCTGCCGCGTAGGCGGAGCTTCTCCGATCCCTGCCCTGCTCACCGATCCACAGGCCGCCGATCTCGAGCGCCCCCGCCACGGGCTCGTCGGTGAGGTAGTTCCAGTTGCGCAGGTGCACGCGGAAGCTCGTGGCATCCGCCGACAGCGTGAACGGCAACCGCTGCACCGCGTCGAGCGGGGCATCCGCGAACTGCTCGGCGACGACGGTCGGATGCCCGAAGCTGTAGTCGGCCAGCCGTCCATCACCGACGGTGTCGGTGCCGGGAACCGGTGCCGGCGGCGGGACGGGGGTGCAGGCGCCCAGGGCGAGCGCGGTCGCACCGGCGAGTGCGGCGAGGAGTCGTGGAAGTCCGGAGCGTGGCGTGGCCATGGTGTTCGATGCTACGTGGTCGATGTTGCGACAATATGATGAGACCACATCAGCGCACCGGCGGTGTTCGCCGCGACAGAGACCGAGGAGCCGGGCATCGCACACGATACGGAGCGGACGAAGGGAATCGTCCTCCTGGTGGCATGGTGGTTGTTGGGCGTCGCGCTGACATGCGTCGCCGTCGTCATCGGCATCATCGTCGTGTCCGGGCTGTCGGCGAAGGCCGCGCTGGAGCGGGCGCTGCCGCTCGCCACGTCGATCCAGGGGTCGCTCGTCGCCGGTGAGACCGAGACGCTGCGCGACGAGGTCGACGCCTTCATCGAGCACACCGAGGCGGCGGCCGACGCCGTCGACAACCCGTTCTGGCGTGCGGGCGAGCACCTCCCGCTGCTGGGTCCGAACCTCGAGGCGATCACGACCACGACGAGCGTGGCGGTGTCGGTGGCGAAGGGTGCGGTGCGACAGGCCTCCGATATCGACATCGCGGCATTCCGGCCCTTCGGCGGCCGTCTCGACATCGACGCGGTGGTGCGCACGCAACCGGCGGTGATCTCCGCCGATGAGACCATCCACCTGGCTGCGGAGCTGATGGACGAGATCGACACGAACGAGCTCATCGGCCCCGTCGCGGTGCCGGTGCTGCAGCTGCGCAACGAGCTCCGCCGGGTCGGCGACATCACCTCGGGCCTGTCGCTCGCGGCGCGCATCCTCCCCGAAGCCATGGGCGCAACGAGTCCGCGCCAGTACCTGCTGATGTTCCCGAACAACGCGGAGGTGCGATCCCAGGGCGGCAATGCGACGGCCTTCGCGATCCTCTCCGTCGACCAGGGGGTGATGCGGATCCAGCCGAGCCTCGATGCCGTCGCCGCGATGCCCATGCTCGACGAGCCGCCGATCCCGCTGAGCCCCGACCTCATCGAGCTGTTCGGCACGTCCGTGGGCCGAACGATGGACTCGGTCACGAAGGTCCCCGACTTCCCCACGACGGCCGCGCTGACCGCCGGCTTCTGGGAGCGGTCGGTCGGCATGCGCTTCGACGGCGTGCTGTCGGTGGATCCGATCGCGCTCGGCTACGTGCTCGAGGCGATCGGCCCGGTGGCCCTCGACGACGGCTCGGCGCTCACCTCGTCGAACGTCGTCGACCTGCTCCTCTCCGAGGTCTACGAGCGCTTCCCCGACGGCGCCGCCCAGGACGCGTTCTACGCCGGTGCGAGTTCGCTCGTGTTCCTCGCGGTCGCAGGAGGCCAGGGCTCGTTCGTGCACCTGCTCGACCAGCTCGGCATCGCGATCGAGGAGCGGCGGGTCAGCTTCTGGCTCGCCGATCCGGAGGAACAGGACGTCATCGCACGGACACCGCTCGAGGGGGCCTTCCCCGCCGATGACGAGCGTGCCACCACGATCGGCGT
The DNA here is from genome assembly GCA_031178025.1 of Agromyces sp. Taxonomy (GTDB): domain Bacteria; phylum Actinomycetota; class Actinomycetes; order Actinomycetales; family Microbacteriaceae; genus Agromyces. The sequence goes on from JAPSJU010000045.1 coordinate 11,452, forward strand.
CTTCTACAACGACCACACCCGCACCAAGCTCGACTACTACGTGGATACCACGCTCGAGGTGACCGCGAACCGCTGCGAGAGCGCCGACACCGAGTTCTCCGTCGCGGGCACCATCACCTCGAGCGTTCCCGTCGCGTCGCTTCCGGCGACCCTGATGAGCCCGATCCTCCCACCCGGCGAGGTGCTCACCAGCATCGACGTGGTGGGTCCGAACGGGGTCGAGGTGACGGAGGTCAGGCTCGGCGGCGTCGACTTCGAGAATGCCGACATCTCGGCGCTCGGCGGCCGGCCGGTCGTCTCCTTCCCGGTGCTGCTCCAGCCGGGCCAGACGGTGTCCTTCGACGTGTCCTTCATCGGCGAGGGACTGGACTACGCCCAACTCCGGGTCCGCGACACGCCGATGGTCCGCGAGACGCCGTTGCGTCTCTACGACGCGCACTGCTGACGTCGC
>JAPSJU010000316.1 GCA_031178025.1 Agromyces sp.
CGCGCACTCCGCTCGGGGAGCTCTCGTTCCAGACGCGGTCGAGCGCCGTCACGGCGTACGTGTACACCCGGCCGGGCTCGGCCGTCTCGTCGCGGAATCGCTGGACGACCCCCGGCGCCGCGCGGCGCGTGGTGACGAGGTTCGCCGCGCTCTCGATGTCGATCGCGTCGACGCGACCCTCGACCCGGTAGAGCGCGAACGACGTCGCCCGCTCGGCGGGCGGCGCGGCATCCGACCACTGCACCGTGACGCCGCCCGCGTCGTGCACGGCGTTCGCGAGCACGGGGGTGCGCACGGCGCTCGCGGGCAGCCACGGCATCGCGGGCACGATCGCCGGCCGCGCGTAGTGGTCGGCGAGCACGCGCGACATCGAGCCCTGCGGATCGGCGGGGACGTGCTTCGCCGAGAAGTAGACATTGCCGTGCACGGGCGCCAGCGTCGCGTCGATGTCGCGATCGAAGGTGAGGTGGTTCGAGAGCTCGGCCGGATCGGTGAAGACTCCCGAGGTGACCTTGTAGAGCGCCTCGCCGATGTAGAGGTGCGTGCCGGATGCCGCTGCGACCTCCGCCCACCACGGCACGAGCTTCGCGTAGTCGGCGACCGCCAGCCCGAACTGCCAGTAGATCTGCGGGTTGATGTAGTCGAGCCAGCCCTCGAGCACCCATCTGCGGGTGTCGGCGAACTGCATGTCGTAGGACTGCGAGCCGCCGGTCTCCGAGCCGAGCGGGTCGGTGGAGCGGTTGCGCCAGATGCCGAACGGGCTGATGCCGAACTTCACCCACGGCTTCACGGACTTGATCCGCTGCGAGATCGAGTGCACGAAGGTGTCGACGTTGTGCCGGCGCCAGTCGGCGATGTCGTCGAACCCGGCGCCGTGCGCGGCGAAGGTGGCGGCGTCCGGGATCGCCTGGCCTGCGACGGGGTAGGGATAGAAGTAGTCGTCGAAGTGCACGCCGTCGAGGTCGTAGTGCTCGACCGAGTGCAGGATCGCCTGCTGGATGTGCTCCTGCGTCTCGGGGAGCCCCGGGTCGAAGTACAGCTTGCCGCCGTACGCCCAGACCCAGTCGGGGTGGACGCGAGCGGGGTGCTCGGGCACGAGTCTCGACGGGTCGGCGCCCATCGACACCCGGTACGGGTTGTACCAGGCGTGCAGCTCGAGGTTGCGGCGGTGCGCCTGCTCGACGATGAAGGCGAGCGGGTCGTATCCCGGGTCCCGGCCCTGCACGCCGGTGAGGTACTGCGACCAGGGCTCGAGCGGGCTCGGCCAGAAGGCGTCGGCCGTGGGTCGCACCTGCACGAACACGGCGTTGAGGTTGAACTGCTCGGCGACGTCGAGCCAGTGCAGGAACTCGGCCTGCTGCTCGGCGGCGCCGAGCCCGGCACGGGAGGGCCAGTCGATGTTCACGACCGAGGAGATCCACATCGCGCGGAGCTCCCGCTTGCGGGGTGCGAGCGCGTCGGCGCCCGTCACGCCGGTCGTCGCGCCGAACGCCGGTGCGGGCGACAGCGTGCCGATCGTCACGGTGAGGGCGGATGCCGCGGCGCCGGCGACGGCGAGGGTGAGGAAGCCGCGCCGGTCGAGCGCCGGGACGGCACCCGCGCCGGCTGGGGTGAGGCCGCCGTCGAGCCGCCGCGGCGGACGGGCGGGACGGTCTGGCGTCGTGGAACCCTTGGACATCGTCGCTCCTCCGGTCGTCGGTTTCGGAAGATACTTCCACACGCTGCGTCAAATGTGAAGCGTTGCTTCCATGATTCGATGAGCGGTCGACGCCATGGCCGCTGCAGCGGCGAGATCGGACGTCACGCGTGCCGGAATCGCACCTCCTGCCCCGGCCGCAGCTGCGCGACGGCGTCGAGCGAGCCCGGCGCGACCACCGCGATCACCGGGTAGCCGCCGGTCACCGGCCGGTCGGCGAGGAGGATCGTCGGCCGGCCGTCGCCGGCGACCTGCATCGAGCCCCGGACCGTCGCCTCGCTCGCCAGCTCCCCCGTCCGCTCGCGCTCGAGCGCGGGGCCGAGCAGGCGCGCGCCGATGCGATCGGCCTGCTCCGAGAGGCGCCACGACGACTCGAAGAGCGCTGCGCGCGCGGCCGCCGTGAACCAGTCCGCGCGAGGTCCGGGCAGGAGGGCGAGCGTGACGGCGCCGGTCGGCGGCGGGAAGGCCGCCTCCCGGTCGACGACCGGTACCGGGGCCGCCGGCTCGGCGCCGATCCGGAGCACCGTGCCTGCTGTGACCGGGTCGGGGCCGATGGCCGCGAGGGTGTCTCGCGATCGCGAACCCAGCACCGCCGGCACCTCGATCCCGCCTCGCACCGCGAGCAGGTAGCGGATGCCGCGTTCCGCGACGTCGAGCTCGAGCACCGCTCCGTCATGGGCGCGCGCGGCCGCGTACGGTGCGACCGGACGCCCGTCGAGCCGGATGCTGCCCCATGCGCCCGTGACCGCGAACCAGGCCTCCCCCTCGACGCGCGCCCGGAATCCGCCGACGAGCAGCTCGAGCGCCGCCGCGCCGGCGGGGTTCCCGACGAGCCGGTTCGCGAGCGCGAGGGCGCCGCGATCCAGCGCGCCCGAGGAGGTGACCCCGAGGTGGGCGAGCCCCGGCCGCCCGAGGTCCTCGACGAGCGCGAGGGCGCCGGGGTGCTCGACGTGGAGCCCGGTCATGCGGGCCCGGCTCCACCGGGGCGCGCTCGGGTGCGCACCGCCTCGAATCGCACGCGCCGGCCGGGAGCGAGGAGCGCCGGCTGGGTGGCGACCGGATCCCAGAACGGCGCGTCGCTGCGCCCGATGAGCTGCCATCCGCCGG
>JAPSJU010000317.1 GCA_031178025.1 Agromyces sp.
CCGGGTCCGTGAGCAGCGACGACGCCGCGAGCGCGGCCACGTTGCCGTGCGCGGCGGCCCACTCGGCGAGCGCCGCCGCATCCGTGACCCGCTCGAAGCGGATGCCTCCGGCCGTCGCCTCCGCCAGGGCTTCGCCGGGCGCCGCCTCATCGAGGGCGACCCATCGCGCCTCGATCAGCACGCGGAAGCCGAACCCGGCGAGATCGACGTCGGCGAACGAGTCCTTCACGCTCGTCGCGCCGGACGGCAGCGCCGCGATGACGCGCGAGGGGTCGAGCCCCGGCTCCAACGTGACCGCCTCGGGGTGGCCGGGCGGCATCGGGGAAGCGGCACGCCAGATGCCGTCGATCCGCGACGACGAGATCCCGTGCGCCCGGGCGACGGAGGCGCACCAGTCGGCGTTGTTGCGCGCGCCGGCTTCCGCGAGCGGCTCGCTGCGACGCGGCATCCGACGACCCCGGTCAGGCGAAGAGCCGCTGCAGGCGCTCGATGCCCTCGCGCAGCGGCGCGTCGCCGAGCGCATAGCTGAAGCGCAGGTAGCCGCTCGGGCCGAAGGCCTCGCCGGGCACCGCCGCGACGTCGGCCCGCTCGAGCATGAGATCCGCCAGTTCGAGCGAGGTCGTGGGCGTCGCGCCGCCCCAGTCGCGCCCGAGCAGGCCGGTGACGTCGGGATAGACGTAGAAGGCGCCCTGCGGCACGGGCACGGTGACGCCCTCGATCTTCGAGAGCTCGGCGACGATCGTGCGGCGGCGGCGATCGAAGGCGCGGCGCATCTCCTCGACCGCGTCCTGCGGACCCGTGAGGGCCGCGATCGCGGCCCGCTGCGAGATGTTCGAGACGTTCGACGAGAGGTGCGACTGCAGGTTGGCCGCGCCCTTGATCACGTCGGCGGGGCCCACCATCCAGCCGAGGCGCCATCCGGTCATGGCGTACGTCTTCGCGACGCCGTTGACGAGGATCGCCTGGTCGGCGAGCGCGGGCACCGCCTCGACGATCGACACGGCCCGCGGCGGGACGCCGTCGACCTCATCGGCATACGTGAGGTTCTGGTAGATCTCGTCGGCGACCACCCAGATGCCGTGCTCGAGCGCCCACTCGCCGATCGCCGTGACCTGTTCCGCTGAGTAGACGGCGCCCGTGGGGTTCGACGGCGACACGAAGAGCAGCGCCTTCGTGCGGTCGGTCCTCGCCGCCTCGAGCTGCTCGACGGTGACGAGGTAGCCCTGCTCCGCGCCGGCGAAGACGTCGACCTGCGTGCCGCCCGCGAGCTTGATCGCTTCGGGATAGGTGGTCCAGTAGGGGGTCGGCACGAGGACCTCGTCGCCCGGGTCGAGCAGCACCTGGAAGGCCTGGTAGACGGCCTGCTTGCCGCCGTTCGTGACGACGACCTGTCCGGCCGCGACCTCGAGTCCCGAGTCTCGCCGCGTCTTCGCGGCGATCGCCTCGCGCAGCTCGGGCAGTCCGGCCGCGGGCGTGTAGCGGTGATTCCTCGGCTCGCGCGTGGCGGCGAGCGCCGCCTCGACGATGTACTCGGGTGTGGGGAAGTCGGGCTCGCCCGCCGCGTACGAGATGACGGGGCGACCCTCGGCCTGCAGGGCCTTCGCCTTCGCATCGACCTTGAGCGTCGCGGACTCGGCGATGGCGGCGATTCGGGCGGAGAGGCGGGCGCGTTCGGTCACCCTCCCAGCCTAGAGCGAGCGGATGTCGCGTGGTGGTGTCGTGACGCCCGGGCGACGGCGCGTCTCAGAGATTCTGGCCGATGTCCCACAAACGGTCCGGGCGGCCGTCGATCGCCTCGGACACGGCGAGCGTCTGGTCGTCGGAGAGCGAGGCCACGTAGTCGATGACGCCGCGGCCGACGCCGAGGGCCCGCACGTCCGCCGCCTCCGGAACGGGGATGCCGTCCGGCCGGGTGCTGCGCAGCTGCGCGTAGCCCTCCGTCGCGATGTCGACGAGTTCCTTCAGTCGCTGCGGCACGCGGTCGCGATCGTGCTCATCCCGGATCCAGGCCGTGAGGCCCTTCACGGCACGCGTGAGCACGCGACTCAGGCCACGCTGGTACATCACGATGTCGGACCGGTCGAGGATGAAGTGCCGGTGCACGAACTTCAGGATCTCCACCTCGTGCCAGGCGCGGGGGTCGAGCGTCACGAGACCCGCGCGCACCACCTCGGCGGGGCCGGGGACCACCGAGGACTGCAGGTGGCTGATCCACCGGTTCGTGAACGACGAGAGCGCGCGCTCCGACGCGATGGAGCCGTCGAACGGGATCGCCAGCAGGCCGTCGACCAGGTCCTCGGCCACGACGCCGACCGCGTCGGCGAACGCGTCGTCGTGCGCGACCCACGGGTCGCTGCGGCGGATCTTCCGACGCAGCCCCTCGAGCGCGCTTCCGGGCGGCGCGCTGCGTCCGGCGAGCGCCTCGTCGTCGAGGTCGCGCAGCTGGGAGCCGGTCTCGATCCAGGCCCGGAACTCCCTCGCGACGGCGCCCTGGCTGAGCAGCCCCGCGCGGTAGAAGTCGTCGACGTCGTGGATCGAGTAGGCGATGTCGTCGGCGATGTCCATGATCGAGCATTCGAGCGACTGCTGCAGCGGTGCACGACCGCGCCTCGCCTGCTCGAAGTCGACGGCGTCGATGCCGTAGGCCGAGAACTTCAGCACCTCGACGCCGTCGGCGGTGCGCCGGAGGCCGCGCGGCAGCGGCCCGTCGCCGAGCGCGGCCGTGTCGATGTACCGGGTCCACGGGTACTTCGAGACCGCGGTGCGCACGGCGGCGGTGAGGTTGAGACCGCGCGGCGC
>JAPSJU010000046.1 GCA_031178025.1 Agromyces sp.
CCTCACGACCGATGCGCGACGGCTTCACCGCCTCCCACACGTCGATGTACGGATGCCCGACCACGAGCACGTGGGGACCGTGCGGGCCGCGCATGACGGCGTCGGCGATGCGCTGCTCCTTGGAACCTGGCACCAGATGGTCGACGAGGATCCCCGCACGTCGCTGGCGACCGGGGCGGAACTCCTCGAGCCGTTCCCGGAGCACGTCGACACCCTCGAGGTACTCGACGACGACGCCCTCCACGCGGAGATCGGCACCCCACACCTTCTCGACCAGCTCGGCATCATGTCGTCCCTCGACGAAGATGCGGCTCGGCAGGGCGACCCGGGCGGGCGTGGACGAGACGGCGAACGACCCCGACGCCGTCCTGAGCCGGCCGGCGGGCGCGGTCGGGGCGGCGGCGACGAGTTCGACGGGCGCACCCTCGACGAGGAAGCCGTGTCCGAGGGGGAACATCCGCCTCGCGCCGAACCGGTCCTCGAGCGTGACGTGACGTCGGTCGGAGGCGACGACGGCACCGCAGAAGCCGTTCGACGCGAGCTCGACCACGAGGTCGCGCGTCGCCTCCAGCTTCGGGATGACGCGGCGCCCGCGTGCTCGCCAGTCGCCCGCGAGCACGTCGGGGCCGTAGCGGTCGGGTCCGTTCGGATCGTGGGTCGCAGTCGGCACCGGTCGAGGCTAACCGACGGTGGGCGGGGGACCCTCCCGACACGTCGCGTGGCGGGAACCGATCCGCACGCGTCGTCAGCACCGCGGAGCGCGGCGGCGCTCGACCAGCAGCATCGTCCAGATGCCGCCGGCGAATGCGATCGCAGCTCCGACGGCGAAGGCCCACGGGATCCCCAACGGCCGGGCGAGCAATCCCAGGACGATGGGACCGAGTCCGATCCCGACGTCGACGGCGGCACTCGCGGTGCCCGAGGCAGCGCCACGCTGGGACGGACTCGCCGTCGAGAAGATCGCCGTGAAGAACGCCGGGCTGCTGAAGGCGACGCCGACCGCCATCACCGCGGCTCCGAGCAGGAGGCCGGCTGGAGCCTGCCACGCGGCCGCCAGTCCGAGCCCGGCTCCGATCACCCCGAGCGATGCCGCCGCCAGGGGCAGCGGCGGCAGCCGGTCGGGCACCCGTGCGAACACGATCCTGCACACGACGATGACGCCGCCGTAGACGAACAGCGCAAGGCTCGCCTGGCTGAGGCCGATGTGGGTCGCATGGAGCGAGGCGAATGCGAGGAAACCGCCCATGGCCGCGAGCGATGCGATGAATCCGACCGAGATCGGAATGGCCGGCCGATGGATGATCTGCGGTCTCGATGCGGCAGGTTCGGCACGGGGCGCTGCCGCCTCCCTGGTCTCGCCGATCAGGAGGGCGGCGCCTGCGGCGAGCACGGCGAGCGCCGCTCCGCCCAGCCACGCGGAGGCGAAGCCCCAGTTCTGCACGAGGAACTCGCCGAGCGGAGGGCCGAGTGCGATCCCGAGGTAGAGGCCGAGGGAGTTGTAGGACAGCGCCTCTCCCATCCGGTCCGGAGGCGCGAGATCGGCGAGTGCGGCGAAGCCGGCGACGAAGAACGCCGCCTCGGCCACCCCGGCGAGCAGACGGAGCGCCACGATGGCGACGAGGTCGTCGACGAACGCGATCGCTGCGAGGCTCACTGCGGCGACCGCTGCGCCGCCGAGGAGCAACGGGAGACGGCCGTGCACGTCGGCGAGCCACCCGGCGAACGGTCGCAGCACCAACGCGGAGACCGCGAACACGCCGAAGGCGAGCCCCGCTCCGGCCTCATCCCCTCCGACAGGGCCGGTCACGTAGAGCGGAAGCGCGAAGATCGACACCCCGACGGCGGTGAAGTAGGCGAGTTCGGCGATTCCGAGCGCGATGAACGGGGCGGTGAAGAGCCGTTCGGATGCCGGTCTCGTCGCCCGGGTGGCGGTCGGGCCGTGGTGGCGGCGGAATCGCATGTCGGCCACGTGCCCACTGTATGCCTCGTGCGAGAGGCGCGCTCGGGTTTCGTCGTCACCGGAAGTCGCGGGAGCGCAGGCTCGCCGACACGGTGAGCCGCTCGAAGCGGTCGGCGACGAGATTCACGACCCCCTCCGGTGAACGCTCCAGGATGCCGCGCACGATCATCGCGGGCGCCTCGCGCGCCACCCGTCGATACCGCGACCACACGCCGACGCTGGCGATGACGTTGAGGGTGCCGGATTCGTCTTCGAGATTCAGGAACGTGATGCCGCTCGCCGTCGCCGGTCGTTGCCGGTGGGTGACGACACCACCGACCTCGATGCGCCTGCCGCTCTCGGTGTGCGCGAGACGGTCGATGCGGATCGCGCCGCGCTCGTCGAGGTGACTCCGGATGTGACGGATCGGATGGTCGTCAGGGGAGATGCCCGTGGCCCACAGGTCGTAGACGACCTGCTCGGCAGGGGAGAGCATCGGCAGGAGCGGCGGCTGCACGACGACGATCGAGCCGGCGAGGAACTCCTCACGATCCTCTGCCGCTTCGCCCGCAAGCCACAGCGCCTCCCGGCGTGCCAGGCCGAATCCGTCGAACGCGCCCGCCGCCGCGAGGGCCTCGAGTTGCTCGGCGTTCAATCGGGCCCGGCGCGAGACGTCGGCCATGTCCCGGTACGGCCCTCGTGCCTCGCGTTCGGCGACGATGCGCTCGGCGACGGCCGTGCCGATCGACGTGACATCCGCGAGGCCGAGACGCACGGCGAAGGCGGCGTCGCGGCGATGTTCGGACGACCGATCCGGCGCCTCGCGGTCGAACGGCCGGACCGGCGCCTGCACGGCGTCGGCGCAGGAGGCCATGCCGCTCGGGCCGGGTCCCTCGAGAGACGATGTCGCGGATGCGCCGGATGCCGCCGCCTCCCCGCCCCCGATCGCCTCGAGCCCGGCGTTCACCCCGGAGCGCAGCACGTCGGGGCGGAGCACTTCGACGCCGTGGCGCCGAGCGTCGGCGGTGAGCGTCTGCGGCGAGTAGAACCCCATGGGCTGCGCCCGGAGCAGCGCCGCGAGGAATGCCGCGGGATAGTGCAGCTTCAGCCAGGAGCTCGCATAGACGAGCAGGCCGAAGCTCAGGGCATGGCTCTCGGCGAATCCGAAGTTCGCGAACGCCTCGATCTTCGCGTAGATCGAATCGGCGACCTCGGGCTCGATGCCGTTCGCGGCCATGCCCGCGTAGAGCTTGGAGCGGAGCCGATCGATCTTCTCCACCCCCCGCTTCGAGCCCATCGCGCGGCGCAGCTGGTCGGCGTCGGCGGCACTGCAGTTGCCGACCGCGACGGCCATCTGCATGAGCTGCTCCTGGAAGAGGGGCACGCCGAGCGTGCGTTCGAGCACCGGCTCGAGCTTCGGATGCAGGTAGCTGACGGGCTCCTCGCCCATGCGTCGGCGGATGTACGGATGCACCGCCCCGCCCTGCACCGGACCCGGACGGATGAGGGCGATCTCGACGACGAGGTCGTAGAAGCGGCGGGGCTGCAGGCGGGGGAGCGTGCCCATCTGCGCTCGGCTCTCGACCTGGAAGACCCCGATCGAGTCGGCACGGCAGAGCATGTCGTAGACGGCGCCCTCCTCCTTCGGGATCGTCGCGAGCTCCCACACCTCGCCCGTCGTCTCGCGTACGAGATCGAAGGTGTACTGCAACGCGGCGAGCATGCCCAGCCCGAGCAGGTCGAACTTCACGAGGCCCATCCACGCGCAGTCGTCCTTGTCCCATTGCAGCACCGTGCGTTGCTCCTTGCGGGCGTGCTCGATGGGGCAGACCTCGCCGACGGGGCGGTCGGTGAGCACCATGCCACCCGAGTGGATGCCGAGGTGGCGTGGAAAGGTGAGCAGCTGCTCGGCCAGTTCCACGACCTGGGCCGGGATGTCATGGTCCTCGGTCGAGACGACGGCGCCCCAGCGTTCGACCTGGCGCGACCAGGCATCCTGCTGACCGGTCGAGTACCCGAGCGCCTTCGCCATGTCGCGCACCGCGACCTTCGGTCGATAGCTGATGACGTTGGCGACCTGGGCGGCGTTGTGCCTCCCGTACTTCTCGTAGACGTACTGGATGATCTCCTCTCGACGGTCGGAGTCGAAGTCGACGTCGATGTCGGGCTCCTCGTCACGGAGTGCGGAGAGGAAGCGTTCGAAGGGCAGGTCGTAGAAGATCGAGTCGACCGCGGTGATGTCCAGCACGAAGCAGACCGCCGAGTTCGCCGCCGAACCCCGGCCCTGGCACAGGATGCCGCGGCTGCGCGCCTCTCGCACGATGTCGTAGACGATGAGGAAGTACCCGGGGAAGTCCTTCTGCTCGATGACCTCGAGCTCGCGTTCGAGACGATCGCGCACGTGCGCGGGCATGCCGGGGTAGCGTTGCCCGGCGCCCCTCCAGACGAGTTCGCGCAGCCAGCTCATCGGCGTGTGCCCGGCGGGCACCTCCTGCCGGGGGAGCCGGGGTCTCGCGCTCCGCAGCGTGAAGCCCAACTCCTCCGCGAGGGTCACCGAGCGTGCGACGGCACCCGGGTAGCGCGCGAAGCGTGCCGCCATCTCGGCGCCCGATCGCAGGTGCAGTCCGTCGGATGCGGGAAGCCACCCGTCGAGTTCGTCGAGGCTGCGCCGCGCCCGAACGGCCGCGAGGGCCGAGGCGAGCCGGTGCTCTCCCGGTGTCGCGTAGTGCACCGCGTTCGTCGCGAGCAGCGGAAGTCGCGCCTGCCCGGCGAGCTCCGCGAGGAGGTCGTTCGCCTCCTGGTCGAGCGGATGCCCGTGGTCGAAGAGCTCCACGACGACGTGGTCGCGGCCGAAGAGGGCGACGAGCCGGTCGAGCTCGCGCCTGGCGGCATCCGCGCCTCCTCTGGCGAGCGCACGACGAACGGTGCCCTTGCGGCATCCGGTCGGGATCACCCACTCGCCGCCCGAACGCTCGGCGAGTTCCTCGAGCGAGTACACCGGCCGCCCCTTCTCGCCGCCCGCGAGCTGGCCCGCGGTGATCGCGCTCGCGAGCCGGTGATATCCCGCCTCCCGCCGGGCGAGTACGAGCAGGTGCTCGCCCTCGGGGTCGGCGACGCCCATCTGCGGCCCGGTGAGCCCGAGCGAGAGCTCGGCACCGAACACGGTCGTGAGCTCGGGGAAGCTCTCGGCGGCCTCGGCGAAGCGCACGATGCCGTAGAACCCGTCATGGTCGGTGACGGCGAGCCCCGACAGGCCGAGGCGATGCGCCTCCTCCACCAGTTGCTCGGGCGTCGATGCGCCGTCGAGGAAGCTGAACGTCGAGTGCGCGTGCAGCTCGGCGTAGGGCACGACCGGGCCGGTCGGCGCCTCGAGTCCGTCGGAGGGCCGGTACGGATGCCGCTTGCGGCTCCACGCCGGGCTGTCGCCGCCGTCGCCGATGAGCGGCGGGTCGCCGGGGCGGCGGGCGGTGGAGAGCGTGCGCTCGAGCTCGGACCAGGGGATGCGGGGATTGTTCCAGCCCACGGCTCACCCCGCTCGCCGGCGCATCGGCCGCGCCATCAGTCGTACCTCGCTTCGGCCCACCAGCCGTCCGCGTCGCGGACGAGCAGCCAGGCGCAGCCGTCGTCGTCGACGACCTGGAACCGGTGCACGCGCTTGGCGTGCTCGGCGTCCCACCATCGCTCGACGACCGGCCACGGTCCGGCCCAGGCCCGCACGGGAGTCGCCCGGCCGCCGCCGACGGCGAACCGCTCCGGCGGCGACGAGATCGTGCCGCGCGCATCGATCGCCACCGAGGTGCCGCTCGCGTCGAGGAGCGTGATCGGCAGTCGTTCGCGGAAGACGCTCGCCGGTGCAAGTGCCGGCAGGCTGCCTGGCCAGGGGGCGTCGTTCGGGCGCTCGGGGGCTCGATCGCCCCACGGCACGAGCACCTGCCGGTCGGCGAGCATGCGGCCGCCGCCGATCGCCGCGGTCACGACCGCCTCGTGCCCCAGCATGCTCTGCACTCGCGTGAGTCCGTGGTGCACGCGCTCGTCGGGTCCGCCGCCCCAGAGCCCCTCCTCGTGGTTGCCGGTGGAATCGACCCGCTCGGGCACGACCCGGAGCCGCACGATCGGCGAGGCGAGCCCGTCGTCGGCGGTGCCGGCGCCCTGCAGCTGCCAGCGCACCCGGTCGACGACGTCGGCCGGCGTGAACCAGCGCGGGTGCAGCCAGCTGCGACTGGAGTGTCCGCCGCGCTCGTCGTCGAGCTCGATGCGCAGGGCGGTGCACACGAGCCGGACCGCTCGCATGCGGTCGATGAACTCCTCGGCGCGCATCCGGAAGGCGAAGGCGAGTTGGTCGACGCGGTCGAGCGGCGGCTCGAAGTGCTGCTCCACCTCGAACTCGGGCGGGGGAGTGCGTGCGACGACGCGCGAGTGCTCGCGTCCGGCCGCACGCTCGTGGGCGAAGGCCCCGGCCGCACCGAACCGGCGTCGCACGTCGGCGTCGGGCAGCGCGGCGAGCTCGCCGAGCGTGCGCACGCCGAGCCGGCTCAGCAGGATGTTCGTGCGGGCGTCGACGACGAGCCCGACGGGCAGCGGTGCGATGAACCGAGCGGATGCCCCGGGCGGCACGATCAGGAACGGGGACGCCCCCGCCGCACGTGCGGCCTGCTCGGCAGCGAAGGGCCCGTCGGCGACGCCGACCCGTGCGCCGTCGACCCCGAGCTCGGCGACGGTGGCGAGGAGGGCCTCGGCCGCGGCATCCTCGCCGCCGTAGTACCGCGCGGGGCCTCGGGCACGCATCGCGAGCGTGCCGGGCCGGACGAGCTGCACACCCGGCACCGTGGCCTCGACGGCGCGCACGACGGGCTCGAACATGCGCGCATCGAGCGCGACGTCGTAGTCGAGCACGATGAGGTCGGGGGAGCGGTACTGCGCCTCGCGCAGCTTGAGCCCCCGTGCCACGCCATCGCGACGTGCCGCGGCCGAGCACGCGAAGACGAGCCCGGCTTCGATGAGGGCCATCGGCGCGACCGGGTCGAGCCCGTGCTCACGACCGGCGGCGAGCACGGGCCAGTCCGGGCACCAGAGCACGATCGTACGACCGGGATCGACACTCATCCCGCGGCCCTCCGCCTGGTGTCGTCGAGGGAGACGGGTTCCGCGAGCTCGGCTGCGCCCTGGCCGACCGGCGCGAACTCGAGGGCGCGACCCGGCAGCCTGAGGCGTGAGCGGGCGCTGCGCACGAACTCGCCTCGTCTGGCGGCACTCACGACGACCTCCCGTTCGGCAAGACGCCCGTGCCCCTGCTCGAGCCCGTGCCACTCGCTCGCCTCGACCCCGAGTCGTGCATCGCTCCCTGGCCAGTCGCCGGCGACGAGCAGGGTCGCGCCCCGCTGGCGCAGCCGCGCCTGGAGCCGACTCGATTCCGCCGGGGAGACCCGCCCGGCCGGACGCACCGCCACGACGGGGATGACATCGGCGAGCGCGGCGACGACCGTCAGCCACTGGCGGCCCGGGTCGGGTACGAGCACCAGCCGTTCGAGGTCGATGCCGAAGCGTGCGGCCGCCTCGACGCCGAACTCGGGGAACCCGGCGACCGCGACCCAGTGACCGCTCGCACTCGGCCCTGAGAGCAGGGCCATGAGCAGGGTCATCGAGCCCTCGACCTGGACGACGGTGCCCTCGCGAAGCGTGCCGCCCGGCAGCACCGATCGGAGCGCCGGGTGCGTGGGCACCGCCTTCGAGTCGAGCCGCGTCGCCTGCATCCCGCGGATGCGGGCCTGCAGTTCCTCGACGCGCGCCGGCGGGGCGGCGGAAGCGGCGAGGGGAGCGGTCATGGTCATACCCCAGTTTCGAACATATGTTCGAATAGGGCAAGTCCGCAGAGCCGCTCGTCCGGGAAACGAAAGAAGGCCGGATCATGATGATCCGGCCTTCTCGACAACGCGTGCGCGAGGGGGGACTTGAACCCCCACGCCCGTTAGGGCACTAGCACCTCAAGCTAGCGCGTCTGCCATTTCCGCCACCCGCGCGTTGTGTCTCGGCCTTCCAACCCTCGGAGGCCCGAGAGAAGACATTAGCACGGATTCGAAACCGCTTCGAACGGCGGTGGTCCCCGCCGACGACGGGCGGCTACGGTGAAACCCATGGTCGAGACATCCGCAGTCCAGCAGCCCCGGGTCGAGCTCGACGAGACCGCACGCATCGCCCGGGACCTCATCCGCATCGACACGACCAACCACGGCGAGGGCCGGGCGGAGGGCGAGCGGGAGGCCGCGGAGTACGTCGAGGCCAAGCTCGTGGACCTCGGCCTCACGCCCGAGCTGTTCGAGCCCGAGCCGCGGCGCACGAGCGTCGTCGCGAGGGTGCCCGGGCGCAATCCCGACAAGCCGGCACTCGTGCTGCACGGCCACCTCGACGTCGTCCCCGCCGACCCCCGCAACTGGAGCGTGGACCCGTTCGCCGGGGAGATCCGCGACGGCATGCTCTGGGGTCGCGGCGCCGTCGACATGAAGGACATGGACGCGATGATGCTCACCGCCCTCGGTGACATCCTCCGTGCCGGCGTGCTGCCGGAACGCGAGATCATCGTCGCCTTCTTCGCCGACGAGGAAGCAGGCGGCGGCGTCGGCGCCAGCTGGCTGGTCGATCACCGCCCGGCACTCTTCGCCGGCGCCACGGAGGCGATCAGCGAGGTCGGCGGGTACTCCGTCACGGTCGGCGGCACGCGCGCGTACCTCCTGCAGACGGGGGAGAAGTCCCTCATCTGGGTCAGGCTCGTCGCCCGTGGCGTCGCGGCGCACGGGTCGCGGCTCATCCGCGACAACGCCGTCACGAAGCTCGCCGAGGCCATCGCCCGTCTCGGCCGCACCGACTGGCCCGTGCACCTCACCGACACGACCCGTGAGCTGCTCACCGCGATCGCGGGGACCCTCGGGGTCGACCCCCGGCAGGTCGCGCCCGACGAGCTGGCGCTGGCGACGGGGTCCGCGTCCGGGTTCATCACGGCGACCCTCCGCACGACGACGAACCCCACCGGCCTCACGGCGGGGTACAAGCACAACGTCATCCCCGACCACGCCGAGGCGCTCGTCGACATCCGCACCCTCCCAGGACAGGAGGAGGCGGTGCTCGAGGAGGTGCGCGAGATCGTCGGCGACGACATCGAGCTCCAGATCGTGCATCGCGACGTCGGACTCGAGTCACCCACGCGCGGCCCCCTCGTCGACGCCGTCACGCGCGCGCTCGCCATCCACGACCCCGGAGCGCCGGTATTCCCCTATCTCCTGTCGGGCGGCACCGACAACAAGTCGCTCAGCCGACTCGGCATCACGGGGTACGGCTTCGCGCCGCTCAGGCTCCCCGACAGCCTCGACTTCCCGGCGATGTTCCACGGCGTTGACGAGCGAGTGCCCCTCGACGCACTATCCTTCGGTAGCAGGGTCCTGCGCGACCTGTTGCTCGACTACTGACCACGACGGGTCGTGTTCCTCCGGCTTTCCGCGGAGGCGGAAAGGTGGATCCACTGTGCTCGAAGCGCTCATCCTCGGTCTCGTGCAGGGGCTCACCGAGTTCCTCCCGATCTCGTCGAGCGCGCACCTGCGCATCCTGGGGGAGTTCCTCCCCGGGGCGCAGGATCCGGGTGCCGCGTTCACCGCGATCACGCAGCTCGGCACCGAGACGGCCGTCGTCGTGTTCTTCTGGCGCGACATCGTGCGCATCATCTCGCACTGGTTCGGCTCGTTCACGGGCCGGGTGCCGCGCAACGATCCCGACGCTCGCATGGGATGGCTCATCATCGTGGGTTCCGTCCCGATCGTCGTGCTCGGCATCCTCTTCCAGGACGAGATCGAGACGACCTTCCGCTCGCTGTGGATCGTCGCGACCATGCTCGTGGTGTTCGGCATCGTGCTGGGACTCGCGGACTGGGCCGGGGCGAAGAACCGCACGCTCGACCGGCTGACCATCCCGCACGGCATCGCCTTCGGGTTCGCGCAGGCGCTGGCCCTCATCCCCGGCGTCTCGCGCTCGGGCGGCACGATCACGGCGGGACTGCTCCTCGGCTACGAACGCGCCGCGGCGGCGCGGTACGCGTTCCTGCTGGCGATCCCCGCCGTCTTCGGCAGCGGCTTCTTCCAGCTCGTGAAGAGCTGGGGCGAGCCCACGGTCTACGGCCCCGTCGAGACGGCCGCCGCGACGCTCGTCGCATTCGTCGTCGCGATCCTCGTCATCGCGTTCTTCATGAGCTACATCTCGAAGCGCAGCTTCCTGCCGTTCGTGATCTACCGCATCCTGCTCGGCGGCCTCATCTTCGTGCTGCTCGGAACCGGCGCCATCGACGCCTGACGCCTGCGGTCTCCGGCCTCGGCCGTCAGCGCGGGCCCTCCCGCCCGTCGGCGCGGCCGTCCGGACCGTCGCCGCGCCGTCGCAGGTAGCGTTCGAACTCCTGGGCGATCGCCTCGCCGCTCGCCTCGGGAGCGTCGACCGCGTCGCGGGCCTGCTCGAGCTGGGCGATGTAGCCGGCCATGTCCTCATCGTCGGACGCCAGCGCGTCGACGCCCGCCTCCCATGCCTTCGCCTCGACCTCGAGGGTTCCGCGCGGGATGCTGAGGCCGGTGAGCTGCTCCACCTTGCCGAGCAGGGCGAGCACGGCCTTCGGTGACGGCGCGTTGTGCACGTAGTGGGGGACCGACGCCCAGAGCGAGACGGTGGGGATGCCGGCGCGCTCGGCCTGGTCGGCGATCACGCTGAGGATGCCGACGGGACCCTCGTAGCTCGAGCGTTCCACGCCGAGCGCGGCGCGCACCTCGGGATTCTCACTCGAGGCGAACACGGAGAGCGGGCGGGTGTGCGGTGCGTCGGCGAGCATGGCGCCGAGGAGCACGATGCCCTCGATGTCCACGGCGAGCGCCGCGTCGATGAGCTCGGCCGCGAATCCCTTCCAGCTCCGGGCGGGCTCGGCGCCGATGAGCACGTGCAGCGTGTCGGCACCCGGGCCGGTGACGCGTTCGTCGGAGTCGGCCGGCGGACTGCCGCCCGGACCGAGGATCGCGGCTCCGGGCCACTCGATGCGCCGCGTGCCGTCGTCGCCGACCACCACGGTGGGTCGCGTGAACTGGTAGTCGAAGTAGAGCTCGGGATCGACGGCGGCGACCTCCTCGAGCCCGAGGCGCTCCGCGAGGAGCTTCGCCGCTCCGGTCGCCGCTTCGCCGGCGTCGTTCCATCCCTCGAATGCGACGACGAGCAGCCTTCCGCCCTCGAAACCGGTCGGCTGATTCACTCCTGGTGCCCCGCTTTCCGCCCCGGACATCCGGGGTCCTCTCCACAATAGGCCGTGCCCGTAGACTTGCGGGTTGTGACTACTCGCCTTCCCGCCGCAGTCCTCTGGGACATGGACGGCACCCTCGTCGACACCGAGCAGTACTGGATGGCGGCGGAGGTCGAGCTCATCGAGTCGTACGGCGGCCGCTGGACCCATGAGGACGCGCTCGGCGTGGTCGGCAACGGGCTCTGGGAGACCGCGGAGGTCTTCCGCGCCGCCGGCGTCGACCTCGACCCCGACACGATCGTCGCGCGCCTCACCGCGCGCGTGCAGGAGCAGCTCGCCCTGCACGGCGTGCCCTGGCGCCCCGGCGCGCGGGAGCTGCTCGAGGCCCTGCGCGAGGCATCCGTGCCGACGGCGCTCGTCACGATGTCGGTGCGGTCCTTGGCCGACGACGTCGTGAGGGCCATCCCGTTCGAGGCGTTCGACGTCATCGTCACGGGCGACGCCGTCGAGAACGCGAAGCCGCACCCCGAGCCGTATCTCGTGGCGGCCGTGGCCCTCGGCGTCGACGTGCGCGACTGCGTCGCGATCGAGGACTCTCCCGCCGGGTTGACGTCCGCATGGTCGGCAGGGGCGGTCGCGATCGGCGTGCCGAACATCGTGTCGCTCGACG
>JAPSJU010000318.1:0-1430 GCA_031178025.1 Agromyces sp.
AGCACGTCGTACGGGAGCCGCGTCCAGTCGGCCGTCATCGCGTCCTCCGACGAGACCGGGCGGAGCACGATCGGGTGGCCGTAGGTGCGGCCGTCGCCCTGCACGCCGACTGAGCGGACATCGGCGAGCAGCACCACGGGACACTGCCAGATCTCCTGGTCGAGCCCCGCGGCGCTCAATTCGGCACGGGCGATCGCGTCGGCCTCGCGCAGCACCTCGAGCCGGTCGCGCGTCACCTCGCCGACGATGCGGATGCCGAGGCCCGGACCGGGGAAGGGCTGCCGTGCGACGATCGCCTCGGGCAGGCCGAGTTCGCGGCCGATCGCACGCACCTCGTCCTTGAAGAGCGTGCGGAGCGGCTCCACGAGCTCGAACTGCAGGTCGTCGGGGAGTCCGCCCACGTTGTGGTGGCTCTTGATGTTCGCCGTGCCGGTGCCGCCCCCCGACTCGACGACGTCGGGGTAGAGCGTGCCCTGCACGAGGAACCGGATCGGCTCACCGTCGGCGGCGGCCTCGGCGACGAGGTCGCGCTCGGCCTGCTCGAAGGCGCGGATGAACTCGCGCCCGATGATCTTGCGCTTCTGCTCGGGGTCGCTGACGCCGGCGAGCGCGTCGATGAAGCGGTCGGCGGCATCGACCGTGACGAGGCGGATGCCCGTCGCGGCGACGTAGTCCTCCTCGACCTGGCGGCGCTCGTCCTTGCGCAGCAGCCCGTGGTCGACGAACACGCACACGAGCTGGTCGCCGACGGCCTCGTGCACGATGGCGGCGGCGACGGCGGAGTCGACCCCGCCCGACAGTCCGGCGATCACGCGAGCCGAGCCGACCTGGGCGCGGATGCGCTCGACCTGCTCGGCGATCACGTTGCCGGAGTTCCAGTCGGCGGGGATGCGGGCGGCCCGGTGCAGGAAGTTCTCGATGACCCGCTGCCCGAACTGGGAGTGCTTCACCTCGGGGTGCCACTGCACGCCGTAGAAGCCCTGCTCGTCGTTCGCGAACGCCGCGACGGGGGTGGTCGCGGTGGAGGCGAGCACCTCGAACCCCTCCGGCGCGCGCGCCACGGAGTCGCCGTGGCTCATCCACACGGTCTGCGCTTGCGGCTGGCCGGCGAGCAGCGCATTGCCGTCGTCGGTGCGAGCGGTGACGGCGGTCGAACCGTACTCGCGGTGGCCGGTATGCGCGACCTCGCCGCCGAGCTGCTGCGCCATGACCTGGAAGCCGTAGCAGATGCCGAGGGTCGGCACGCCGAGCTTGAGGATGCCCTCGTCGAGCGCCGGCGCGCCTTCTTCGTAGACCGACGACGGGCCGCCCGAGAGCACGATCCCGACCGGGTTCCTGGCCGCGATCTCCTCCGCGGTGATCGTGTGCGGCACGATCTCGGAGTAGACGGATGCCTCGCGCACGCGGCGCGCGATGAGTTGCGCGTACTG
>JAPSJU010000318.1:1530-2793 GCA_031178025.1 Agromyces sp.
TGCTCGGTGGGCTGCCCGGCGGGTTCGGCGGCGTGCTGGGTCACTGCTGGGCCTCCACGGAGTCGGGGTCTGGCACTGGGGTCGCGCTCTCGGACGCACGGCGGTCGAGGTACGCCCGCACGTCGCGCCCGATGCGGGTCTCGAGGATGAACGAGAGGAACGGGATGACGCCGCCGAGGGCGATGAGGATGAACCGCGTGAACGGCCAGCGCATGAGGCTCCAGAGCCGGAAGTCGCTGAAGAGGTACACGACGTAGAACCAGCCGTGCACGATCAGGATGCCGGTCGACAGGTTCACGGCGGTGACCGTGCCGCTCGGCACGAACGCCAGGAAGCCCGATGCGCCGCCCAGCTCGAGCTCGAGGCCGAACGCGTACTTCATGAGCATCTCCGCGCACAGGGCGAGCAGCAGTACGCCGGTGATGACCGAGGCGACCCGGTAGAAGCGCAGGGCCCCGCGAATGCGCGGCAGATCGGCGAGTTTCGGCTCGAGGGGCATGCGTCAAGTCTACGGGCTCATGCCCCGACGAGTTCGCGGGGCACCACGAACACGTCGACGAGCGCGCCGTTGCGCCACACCGTCATCTCCACCCGGCGGTCGATCGCGTCGGCGACCATGAGCCGCTGGATCGACGTCGAGGTCACGACGTCGTGGCCGTCGAGCGACACGACGATGTCCCCTCGGTGGATGCCGGCGAGCTCGGCAGGACTGCCGGCCGCGACGCCGGCGACCTGCAGCCCCGTGGGCGAGCCGATCCGCTCCGCGAGCGGCGGCGCGAGTCGCACCTGCGCTCCCGCGATGCCGAGCCAGGCCCGGCGCACCCGCCCCTCGCTCATGAGCGTCGAGATGATCTCGCGAGTCGTCCGGGTGATCGGCACGGCCAGTCCCAGTCCGACGCCCGCGACCGCGGTGTTCACGCCCACCATCCGGCCGTGTCCGTCCGCGAGCACGCCGCCGCTGCTGCCCGGGTTCAGCGCCGCATCCGTCTGGATGACCTCATCGATGACGCGACCGGACGCGGTCGGCAGGGAGCGGCCGAGGTTCGACACGATGCCCGCCGTCACGCTTCCCGCGAGGCCGAGCGGATTCCCGAGGGCCACCACGAGCTGGCCGACCCGCAGGCCGCTCGCCTCGCCGAGCTCGACGGGCGCCGGCACCGGCCCTCGGGCGCGCAGCACCGCGAGGTCGGACAGCACGTCCTGTCCGACGACCTCGACGCGCGCGGAGGTTCCGTCGCCGAAGGTGGCCTCGACGGTGGACGC
>JAPSJU010000319.1 GCA_031178025.1 Agromyces sp.
GCCGAGGCGACGGCGATCGCCCGACCGCCGGCGTGCGTGAGGCTGACATGGATCGGCGACGACGCGCCCCGGACCTGCGGCCGCCCGTGCGACCGACCGCAATCGGGACAGCTCGCATCGATCGTGATCGCGGAGGGCGGCAGACCCGAGAACCGGGCGGCGGCACCGAGCAGCGCCGTCCGTCCGGCGACGAGCCTCGAGCGGTCGTGCGCCGACGCCGACGCCAGCCGTGCTCGGTCCCCGGCCGTGAGCAGCCCTGCGAGGTCCGGCAGCGGAACGCCGTGGCGGACGACGAGGACCTCGACCGGCTGCTCGCGCCCCGCCACGCCGACGCTGCGCTTCCCAGCCACGTGACGTCCTTCCATGGTGCGGGTGCCGGCGACCGGCGGGTCGAGCCACTCTACGCCGGCGGATCCTCACCGGGTGGCCGACGAGGTTCTCGAACGGTCATCCGAAGCGTCCGTTCACGTAGTCGAAGGTGCGCGGATCGATCGGGTCGCCGAACATCGCCTCGGTGTCGCCGTGCTCGACGATCGCGCCGGGCGTGCCCTGGGCCGCGAGGAAGAACGCGCACTGCTGCGAGACCCGCTGCGCCTGCTGCATGTTGTGCGTCACGATGACGATCGTCACCTCGTGGGCGAGCTCGAGCATGGTCTCCTCGATGACCCTCGTCGACGTCGGGTCGAGCGCGGAGCAGGGCTCGTCCATGAGCAGCACGCGAGGCTTCACCGCGAGCGACCGCGCGATGCACAGCCGCTGCTGCTGGCCGCCCGAGAGTCCGGCGCCGGGCGCGCGCAGGCGGTCCTTGACCTCCTTCCAGAGGCCGGCCTTCGTGAGGCACGATTCCACGAGCTCGTCCCGCTCGTCGGGCGTCACGCGCGTTCCCGTCAGCTTGAGGCCGGCGACGACGTTGTCGTAGATCGACATCGCCGGGAACGGGTTCGGCTTCTGGAAGACCATCCCGATGTCCTTGCGCGCGTCGACGAGCTTGCGGGTGGGATCGTAGATGTCCTCACCGTCGAGCAGCACCTCGCCGGCGAGGGACGCGGACGGCACGAGCTCGTGCATGCGGTTGAGGATCCGGAGGAAGGTGGACTTGCCGCAGCCCGACGGGCCGATCAGCGCCGTGACGACGCCCGCTTCCATCGTCAGCGACACCCGGTCGAGCACCTGGTGGTCGCCGAACCACGCCGAGATGTTCCGGGCGTCGAGGCTTGCGAGTTCGGCCGGTTGCGCAGCGGGTCCGCTCCATGCGGTGTCGGTCCTGGTGAGGCTCGCGAAGCTCGGAAGCCGGATGCCGCGCCTCGGCGAGCGGGTCTCGGGAATCGGCTCGAGGGTGGTCAGGTCTTCAGTCATGGATCGGCTTCCTCTCGTGGTGCCGTGGTGCATGGTGGAGATGCCGGGCGGGGTGTCGCATCAGAGCAGGTTGGGCAGCATGCGCACGAGCTCCCCGGCGACCCAGAGCCCGGCGAGCATGGTGAGCGGGACGAAGACGATCCACGTGCGCCGTGGCCCGACGTTGCGGTGCGCCCACACCGCCGCCGCCTCGACGAGCACGAGGAACTGCAGGGCGAACACGAGCGCCCACGCCATCGAGGTGTCGCCGCTCAGCTCGCGGTCCGACTGTGGGAGCGTGACGAAGTTCGTCAGCCGCACACCGGTCGGCTTCGCCTCGCTGGTGAGCTTGGCATCGACCCTCGCGATGCCGGTCGGCCAGAACGGCCCGCCCCGGGCGGTCGCGAGGATGACGCGACTCTCGCCCGCGGTCAGGCGCGGCGGCGCGGGGTCGCCCGCATAGCGCAGGCCCATGACCTCGTACTCGTGTTCGCCCTGCCCGGTGATGATGGTGAACTCATCGCCGGGGGCGAGTTCCTGGATGCGGGCGAACGGCCCGCCGTATGCCGCCGCCCGGCCGAGGATGACGCTCACCCCGGCCTGCCCCGGCAGGGCCGTGTCGCGGCGATGCCCCGGACCGAGTTGCGTCGTGGCGGAATCGGTGCCCTCGACGATGATCTCCTTGATGCCGAGTTGCGGGATCTCGAGCAGGGCGACGGGTGCACCGTCGGGCAGCAGCGCGTCGTGCACGTCGCCCTCGCTCACGGGCGCGACCCCGTCCGCGAGCTGCTCGCGGAAGGTGTTGGAGAGCTGTTGCTGCGTCACGAAATGGCGCACCTGGCCGACGATCATGATGTTCAGCACGAGGGCGAGCAGGAGCGCCGAGCACACGATGAGCGTTCCGCGGATGAACTGCTCGCGGGGCGAGAGCACGACAGGGGGGCGCGGCTCCGGTGGCATGCGCCGGGGCGGCTTCGGCGGCCGGGGCGGCTTCGGGGGCTTCGGCCGCTTCCGAGGCGCCAGGGTCTCCGGCGCGGCGACCGCGGACGCATCCCCGAAGGTGTCCGCGTCGTCGAACCCGGCGAGCGTGGTGAGCGTCACGCCGCCTCGCCCAGCGGCAGCGGCGCGTCGACCCGCCTGACGAAGTGCCGCACGGCGGCGAGGCCGAGGCCCACGACGATCACGATGCCGACCAGCCACGGCGGCGCGAACACGTTCACGTCTCTCGTGAACGACGAGAGCTCCGCGTTGTCGACCCTCTCGGGCGGGGTGAACGTCGTGTGGGCCGAGACGAACGTCCACTGTCCCACGCCGGTCAGCGTCGCGCTGACCGTTCGCTTCTCGCCGGGTCCGAGCGCCGCGACCTGCACGTCGTCGACCTGGCTGATGCGGTGGCCGAATGGGCCCTCCAGCCAGAAGTCGGCCGACGCGTCGATCGTCGAGCTCGA
>JAPSJU010000047.1 GCA_031178025.1 Agromyces sp.
CGGAGGCCGGCCGTGGCCTGCGAGCGGAGTCCGACGGCGATCGCCACGCCCTCCTCGTCGGTGAGGAGGAGCGGTGGCAGGCCGGTTCCCGCCTGCAGTCGATAGCCGCCCGCGGTCCCCCGCGTCGACTCGACGCCGTAGCCGAGCTCGCGGAGCCGCTCGACGTCGCGGCGCAGCGTCCGCTCGGACACCCCGAGCCGGTCGACGAGGTCGCGCGCCGACCAGTGCCGATGGCTCTGCAGCAGGGAGAGCAGTTCGAGCGTTCTCGACGTCGTCGCGGCCATGCTCCAAGTATGTCCGGAATGCGGACAGGAACTGGCCGGAAGCACGAGCACACTCGAGCCCATGACCAACCACATGATCACCGCCAGAGGCCTCACGAAGTCCTTCCCCGCCAAGGGGCGGACCGTCGAGGCCGTCCGTTCCGTCGACCTCGACGTTGCCCACGGCGAGCTCGTGGCATTCCTCGGCCCGAACGGCGCCGGGAAGTCGACGACGCTCCGCATGCTCACGACCCTGCTCCCCCCGACGAGCGGCGAGGCCACGGTCGCGGGCTGCGACATCCGCCGCGACCCGGCCGGCGTGCGCCGACGCATCGGCTACGTCGGCCAGGGCACCTCCGGCGGACACACCCAGCGGGTCCGCGACGAGCTGCACGCCCAGGGTGCCTTCTACGGCCTCGGCCGCCGCGAGACGCGCGTGCGCGCCGCGGAGCTCATCGACTCGCTCGAGCTCGGCCAGGTCGCCGACCGCCAGGTGCAGTCCCTCTCGGGAGGCCAGAAGCGCCGCGTCGACATCGCGCTGGGGCTCATCCACCGGCCCGAGCTGCTGTTCCTCGACGAGCCGTCGACCGGGCTCGATCCGCACAGCCGCGCCAACCTGTGGGACCACATCGTCGACCTGCGTCGCGCGAACGGCACGACGATCTTCCTCACGACGCACTACCTCGACGAGGCCGACCAACTGGCCGAGCGCGTGATGGTGATGGACCACGGCGCCGTCATCGCCGATGACACGGCGTGGGCGCTCAAGGAGTCGCTCGCGGGCGACCGGGTGACGCTCACCTTCGGCTCTCCGACGGATGCCGCGGCCGCCGCCGCGCGCATCGGCGGCGAGCTCGACGGGCTCGTCGTCACCGTCACCGCGCCGGGCGGCGACCATGCGCTGCCCCGGTACCTCCGCGATCTCGGCGACGCCGGACTCGTCGTCGAGGCGGCGACGCACCGCCGGCCGACCCTCGACGACGTGTTCCTCGCCCTCACCGGGCGCAGCCTGCGCGAGGAGGCCGCGAGTGCCGCGGCGCCCGCAGCGACATCCGATACCGACCCGGCGCACCGCGTCGCGGCCTGACCCACCGAACCGGAAGGCACCCTCATGACCACCCACACCACCACCACCGCACCCGCGGCATCCGCCCGACCGACGGGATTCGCGCACGACACGGCCGCCGTCTTCGTGCGGGAGTCGCGGCCGCTCGTGCGCGACCCGTTCAGCGTCGTCTTCTCGCTGGTGCAGCCGCTCGTCTTCCTCGGCCTGTTCGGTCCCCTGCTCGTCGGCGCGGCCGGCGGGGATGCCGCGGACACGCTGCAGTGGTTCGTTCCCGGCATCCTCGTGATGGTCGCCCTCTTCGGCACCGCGTCGACGGGCGCGAACCTGCTGTTCGAGATGCAGACCGGCTCGCACGAGCGCACGCTCGTCGCGCCGCTGTCCCGAGGTGCGCTGCTCGTCGGGCGTGCGCTGAAGGACGTCGTGCCACTCGTGGTCCAGGGGACGATCGTGGTGCTCGTCGCGGTGCCGTTCGGGTTCCGCGTCGACGTGCCCGGCCTCGTCGCGGGCCTCGCCGTGCTCGCCGTCTTCGGCATCGGCTTCGGCGCCCTGAGCTACACGCTCGCCCTCGCCTGCCGCTCCCGCGACTGGATGTTCTGGATGGTGCACCAGACCCTGCTCTTCCCGCTCATGATCCTCTCGGGCATGCTGTTGCCCCTCGACGACGGGCCGGAGTGGATTCGGGTCGCCGCAGCGGTCAACCCACTGAGCTACCTGGTCGGCGCCGAGCGGGCCCTCCTGGCCGGCGAGGTCGGCGCTGCGGATGTCGCAGGCGGCGTCGTCGCCGCGGTCGTGACGTGCGCCGTGGGCATCGCGGTCGGCGTGCGCGCGATGCGCCGGGCACGCTGACCGCAGCGCGAGCGGCGCGTCCCCCGGGGCGGAGGCGAGCGGAGGCACCGTCCGCTCGCCTACGCTCGTGGGATGCCCCACGACGTCGTGATCCTCGGCGGCGGCCACAACGGCCTCACCGCTGCCGCCTACCTCGCCCGCGCCGGGCTCGACGTGCTGCTGCTCGAGCGCGACGAGCACCTCGGTGGCGCAGCCGTCTCGGCGCAGGCGTTCGAGGGCGTCGACGCCCGGCTCTCGCGCTACTCCTACCTCGTGAGCCTCCTCCCGAGGCGCATCATCGACGACCTCGGGCTCGACGTGCAGCTCGTGCGCCGCCGCTTCTCGTCGTACACGCCGGACCCCGCCGACCCGGAGCGCGGCCTGCTGATCGACCGGGAAGCGGATGCCGCGGCATCCGCCGCCGCCTTCGAGCGAGTGGATGCCGCGGACGACGCCGACGCGTGGAACGCCTTCTCCGCCGACACGGCCCGTGTCGCCGACCGCCTCTTCCCGACGCTCACCGAGCCGCTGCCGACCCGAGCCGAGGCACGGGCCCTCATCGGCGACGATCGCGTCTGGGCGGACTTCGTGGAGCAGCCCCTCGGCACCACGATCGCCGCACGCTTCGCGAACGACCTGGTGCGGGGCGTCGTCGCGACCGACGGGCTCATCGGGACGTTCACCGACCTCGACGACCCGACGCTCGAGGCGAACCGCTGCTTCCTGTACCACGTCATCGGCGGCGGCACGGGCGACTGGGACGTGCCGGTCGGGGGCATGGGCTCGGTCACCGGGGAGCTCGCTCATGCCGCTCGCGAGGCGGGCGCGCGGCTCATGACCGGGACCGAGGTGCTCGCGGTCGATCCCGACGGGCACGTCCGGTACCGGGCGCACGACGGCGCCGAGCGCGAGGTGCACGCGCACGTCGTGCTCGCGAACGTCGCCCCCGTCGTGCTCGACCGGCTCCTCGCGGCGGGCGCGGCGCACGCCGCAGTCCGAGGGGATGCCGCGGGCGTCGCACCACGCGGCGAGCGCCCCTTCTCCGACGATGCGCTCGACGTGCCGCCCGTCGTGCGGGAACGCCTCCGCCACCTCGCGACTCCCGAGGGCGCCCAGGTCAAGGTCAACCTGCTGCTCACGCGCCTGCCGCGGCTGCGTGACACGCAGGTCGCTCCCGAGGCGGCCTTCGCGGGGACGTTCCACATCAACGAGCTCGCGTCGCAGCTCGACGCCGCGTTCGCCGCCGCCGCCCGGGGCGGCATCCCGTCCCCCCTCCCGTGCGAGATCTACTGCCACACCCTGAGCGACGCGTCGATCCTGTCTCCCGAGCTGGCGGCATCCGGAGCGCACACCCTCACGGTGTTCGGCCTGCACGTCCCGCACCGGCTCCTCGAGCGCCACCGCAACGACGAGCTCCGCGACGCCCTGCAGGCCGCGGTGCTGGCGTCGCTCGACTCGGTGCTCGCCGAACCGATCGAGGACCTCATCGCCACGGATGCCGCCGGCCGCCCCTGCATCGAGACGAAGACGACGCTCGACCTCGAGGCAGCGCTCGCCATGCCGGGCGGCAACATCTTCCACGGCCCGCTCTCGTGGCCATGGGCCGAGGAGGGCGCCTCGCTCGCGACGCCCGCCGAGCGATGGGGCGTGGCGACGCGGCATCCGAGGATCCTGCTGTGCGGGGCGGGCGCCGTCCGCGGCGGCGGCGTGAGCGGCATCGGCGGCCACAACGCGGCGATGGCGGTGCTCGAGGGATCGTTCGACTGAGCCGCGCGCCGGGGCCTCGGCGGCTCTGGCAGTCGGACCGGGCCGGGGTTAGCCTGAGAGCACGACGACGAGCGGGGGTTCGACGATGACCGCGAAACCGACCGGCCACTTCATGGTGCGACCCGATGGCCTGTACCTGCAGTTCGATCGACTGTTCCACGCTCCCAT
The DNA here is from genome assembly GCA_031178025.1 of Agromyces sp. GTDB lineage: Bacteria > Actinomycetota > Actinomycetes > Actinomycetales > Microbacteriaceae > Agromyces. The sequence continues at coordinate 4,090 of JAPSJU010000047.1, forward strand.
CGAGGACGTCTGGTACAGCCTCACCAATCCCACGGCCATGCAGACCTGGATCGGCACCTACACCGGCAGTCCCGCGACGGGTGCGGTGCGGTTCCGGATGCTGTTCGAGCAGGACGAGCAGTGGCAGGACGTCAGCATCCTGGAGTGCGCACCACCGCATCGGTTCCTCGCGGACTCCGGACCCGGCCCGAACGGCATGCGGGTCTTCTGCCATCTCGTCGAGGGCAGCGGCATGACGACCCTCACGTTCGGGCAGCGACTGGCGAAGGCGGCGGACGCCGCGACCTACGGTCCGGGCTGGGACTACTACCTCGACCGGCTCGCCGCGGCGCGCTCGGGTCGCCCGTTGCCCGAGTGGGAGCAGTACTACCCCGCGTTCTCACCGCACTACTCGGGGCTCCAGATGCCGGCAGGGGCGGCGCACCACTGAGCCGCCCGCGCGACACACCCCTGAGTCGCCCCCGCCCGCCGTGTCACCAGATCGACGGCGCCTCGGCCCGCGTCGTGGGGAGCGCGACATCCGCGCCCCACCGCTCGATCCACTCGGGCAGGCCGTCGCCCGGTGTCGCGCCGAACGCCTCGATGAGCTCGGGCACGGGGACGACGCCACCGGAGTGGCGCAGGAAGCGCCCGCGGATGAAGCCCTGCGCGAAGACCTCGGGCTCGCCGCGGGTGCCGGGGCGGACGAATCGCTGCTCGACGTAGACCGCCTTCTCGTCGAAGCCGAGGATGCGCGACTCGATCGTGAATCGCTGCCAGAGCGAGAGCGACTTGCGGAACGTGATGGTCTCGCTCGCCACCACCGGGTACCAGCCCTTCTCGCGCATGATCTTCCACACCCCGTTGCGCACGAGCATGTCGAAGCGGGCGACATCCATGATCGAGAAGTAGACGCCGTTGTTCATGTGCCGGTTGATGTCGAGGTCCGTCGGCAGGGTGATGAAGTTCGTGCGGGCGACGTCGTAATGCCCGAGATCGTGCCTGCGCCGCGAGAGGAAGAGCACGTGCAGCAGCGTGCGGAAGATCATGTGCATAGCTGCCGAGCGTAGGCGCGATGCGGCGGAACGGCGTGGATTTCGGGCTTCGGCACAGGCCGGACCCCGATGGCGCGCGGCATCCTTGTCGGCACCCGCACAGCATGGCGTCGCGCTCGGCGTGGCCGCCGGACGAGCGGCCCAGGTCAGGGTCTCGCGGGCACGTGCCGCTCGTCGGGGCCGTTGTAGACCGAGAGCGGCCGGATGAGCGCGTTCGATGCGAGCTGCTCCATGACGTGCGCCGTCCAGCCCGTGACCCGGCTCGCGACGAAGAGCGGCGTGAACATCTCGGTGTCGAATCCCATGAGGTGGTAGACGGGCCCGGTCGGGTAGTCGAGGTTCGGCTTGATGCCCTTCCGCTCCTCCATCGCGGTCTCGAGTGCGGTGTAGAGCTCGAGCAGGTCGGGCCGGCCGTAGTGCTCCACCATGCGCTCCAGCGAGTCGCGCATCGTCGGCACCCGCGAGTCGCCGTTCTTGTACACGCGGTGCCCGAAGCCCATGATCTTGCGCTTCTCGGCGAGCGCCGCATCGAGCCACGCGGCAGCCCGGTCGCCGCCGCCGGGTCCCGGGCCGATCTCCTCGAAGGTGTGCATGACGGCTTCGTTCGCGCCGCCGTGCAGCGCCCCCTTCAGCGCGCCGATCGCGCCGGTGACCGAGGAGTAGAGGTCGGAGAGCGTCGAGGCGATCACCCGTGCCGTGAAGGTCGAGGCGTTGAACGAGTGCTCGGCGTAGAGGATCATCGAGACGTCGAACGCGGTGACGACGGCGAGCTCGGGGGCCTCGCCGAACGTCTGCCAGAGGAAGTTGGCCGAGTAGCCGAGGTCGTCGCGCGGCTCGATGAACTCGAGGTCGCGGCGGCGCCGCTGGTCGTACGCGACGATCGACGGGAGCTTCGCGAACAGGCGGATCGCCTTGTCGAGGTTCGCCTCATGCGAGGCGTCGGCCGTGTCGGGGTCGCTCGCCCCGATGACGCTCACCGCCGTCCGCACGACGTCCATGGGGTGGGCGGTGAGCGGCAGCTCGTCGATGATGCGCTTGACCTCGTGGTCGAGCCCGCGGTGCGAGCGCTCGCGCTCCTCGAACTCCGCCAGCTGCCGGTCGTCGGGAAGCTCGCCGTACCAGAGCAGGTATGCGACCTCTTCGAAGGTGACGGATGCCGCCAGCTCCTGCACCGGGTACCCGCGGTACAGCAGCGAATTGCTCTCGGGATTGACCTTCGAGACGGCGGTGTAGTCGACCGGCACGCCGGCCAGGCCCTTGTGGATGACCGGGGCTGCCCCCTGCTGCTCGCTCATCGTGCTCCTCGCCTGACGACGCGGCCGCTGCGGCGCGACCGCGTCCCCAGCCTACGGCCACCCGCTGCCGTCAGCGGTCGACGCGGAAGTCGAAGATCGAGGTGTCGAACCGGTTGTAGCCCTCGTAGTCGATGAGGTCGTACAGGTCGGCGCGGTGCTGCATCACGCCCACGAGCCCGTTGAGCGAGCCGGTCGCCTCGAGCTCGTCGAGGCCGCGGACGGCCGAACCCATGGCGAGCCGGAGCAGCGACACCGGCCAGATCACGAGGTTGATGCCGACATCGGCCAGCTGCTGCACCGAGAAGAGCTCGCTCTTGCCGAACTCGGTCATGTTCGCGAGCAGCGGCACGTCGACGGCGGCGCGGATGGCGGCGAACTCCTCGAGCGAGGCCATCGCCTCGGGGAAGACGGCGTCGGCTCCCGCGTCGACGAGCTTCTTCGCGCGGTCGACGGCGGACGGCAGCCCCTCGACGGCGCGGATGTCGGTGCGCGCCATCACGAGGAAGTTCGGGTCGCGCCGGGCGTCGACCGCGGCCCGGATGCGCTGCAGGGCGGTGGACTCGTCGACCACCTGCTTGCCGTCGAGGTGACCGCAGCGCTTGGGGTTCACCTGGTCCTCGATGTGCAGGCCGGCGAGGCCGGCGTCCTCCATCTCCTGCACCGTGCGGGCGACGTTCATGGGCTCGCCGAAGCCCGTGTCGGCGTCGATGATCGCGGGCAGCTCCGTCATCCGGGCGATCTGCCTGCCCCGCCCGGCCACCTCGGTGAGCGTCGTGAGCCCGATGTCGGGCAGGCCGAGGTCGGCCGAGAGCACGGCGCCCGAGATGTAGACGCCCTCGAAGCCCCTCTGCTCGATCAGCCGCGCCGAGAGCGGGTTGAACGCGCCCGGGAAGCGCAGGATGCCGCCGCCGGCGAGTCGTTCGCGGAACATCCGGCGCTTCTCGGCGGGCGAGGTCTGGGCGTAGAGCATGGGTGCACCTCCTCGACCAGCCTAGCTTCGCGCTGCACGCCGCCGCCCGGAGGCGGGCGACGCGTGCGGGCGCCTCAGAAGAGGCCGGTCGGGATGGGGACGCCGACGAGCGCGCCGGGTGCCGCCGTGATGGTGAGACCGCCGAGTTCGTCCGGGCCGAGCTCCGGGAGGCGCTGCGCGACGTCGAGGAACCGCTTGATCTCGGCGTCTTCCAGCACCCAGCCGGCGAGCGTGCGGAACTTCTGCACGTAGTGCTCACGAGCGAAGGGCCGGGCACCGAGCGGGTGCGCGTCGGCCACCGCGATCTCGTCGACGATCTCGTTGCCGTCGGCGAGCGTGATGACGACGCGACCGCCGAACGCCTTCTCGGCCATGTCGTCGGAGTGGTAGCGACGCGTCCACTCGGGGTCCTCGACCGTGGTGACCTTCCGCCACAGCTCGACCGTGTCGGCACGGTGGGCGCGCTCGGGCGAGTACGAGTCGACGTGGTGCCAGGTGCCGTCCTGCAGGGCGACCGTGAAGATGTACGGGATCGAGTGGTCGAGCGTCTCGCGGGACGCGTCGGGGTCGTACTTCTGCGGGTCGTTGGCGCCCGAGCCGATGACGACGTGGGTGTGGTGGGAGGTGTGCAGCGTGATCGACGCGATGCGGCCCGGGTCGTCGAGGATGAGCGGGTACTCCTCGTGGAGCTTGCGCGCGAGGTCGATCCACGCCTGCGCCTGGTACTCCGCCGAGTGCTCCTTCGTGTACGAGTCGAGGATCGCGCGCTTGGGCTCCCCGGCGTCGGGCAGGGGAACCTCGTAGGTGGCGTCCGGCCCGCCGAGCAGCCAGGCGATGACGCCGTCCTCGCCCTCGTAGATGGGCACGGGGCTCGTCTCGCCGCGCATGGCGCGGTCGACCGCCTCGACGGCCATCTTCCCGGCGAAGGCCGGGGCGTGCGCCTTCCAGGTCGAGATCTCGCCCTTGCGGGACTGGCGGGTCGCCGTGGTGGTGTGCAGCGCCTGGCCGATGGCCTGGAAGATCGTCTCCTGGTCGAGTCCGAGCAGGGTCCCGATGCCGGCCGCGGCCGACGGGCCGAGGTGGGCGACATGGTCGATCTTGTGCGCGTGCAGGGAGATCGCCTTCGCGAGGTCGATCTGCAGCTCGTACCCGGTCGCGATGCCGCGCACGATGTCGCGCCCCGTGAGCCCGCGGACGGCGGCGAGGTGCTGGGCGACGGCGACGACCGGCGGGATGTTGTCGCCCGGGTGCGAGTACTCGGCGGCGAGGAACGTGTCGTGGAAGTCGAGCTCGCGCACGGCGACGCCGTTCGCCCACGCAGCCCATTCGGGCGAGGTGCGGCGTGCGGCATCCGCGCCGAAGACGGCCGCGCCGTCGCCGCCGATCGAGACGGGGTGCGCGAGGGCCTGGCTGCGTGCGGAGACGACCGGCGTGCGAGCGAGCGCCGCTGCCGCGACGGCCGCGTTGTCGATGACCCGGTTGACCACCATGTCCACGACGTCGTCGTCGAGCTCGACGGGATCGACCGCGACGCCAGCCAGCTGCCAGGCGAGCTGGCCCTCGCGAACCAGGTTCTCGTCACTTCGATGCATGCGCAGGTGGTGGATCTTCACGGCTCCACGCTACCCAATCGCCTCGGGCGATGCCCCGGCGCGCACGGGGGCTTGCCGAACCGCGCCGGGATGTGCCGTGGTCAGGCCGGCCACACCGGATCGTGCACCTGCGCCTCGATGACGTGCGCCGCGAGTTCGGGGTCGACGCCCTCGAGCGTGCCGGGGCTCCACTTCGGGGAGCGGTCCTTGTCGATGACCTGGGCGCGGATCCCCTCGCGCAGGTCGTGCTGCTCGATGAACCACGACACGAGGCGGAACTCCTGCTCGAGCGCCGCCTCGAGCGTCGGCAGGGATCGCGCCCGGCGCACCGATTCGAGGGTCACGGTCAGCGCGGTCGGCGAGAGCGCCTCGAGTTCGTCGGCCGCCGCCGCGGCGTACGCGGATGCCGCAGGGTCGTGCGGGTGCGTCGACGACGCGCCGGGGGAACCGGCGGGGGCGGGCGCCGGCGGGCGCCCCTCCGCGTACGCCCGCAGTCGCGTGATGATGCCGCGCACGGTCGGCGCCGAGTAGCAGGCGTCGACCCAGTCGCGGGAGGAGGCGAGCGTCGACGGCCCCGGCGTCTCGTCGAAGAGCATGACGATCTCGGCGGGGGTGCCCGGGTCGGCGCGTTCGGCGAGCGCCTGCAGCAGGTGGGGGATGCGCTCGGAGGGCACGAACGAGTCGGCGAATCCGGCGTGCAGGGCGTCGGCGGCATCCATGGTGCGTGCGTTGAGGGCGAGGTGCACGCCGAGTTCGCCGGGCGCCCTCGCGAGGAGCCAGGAGCCCCCGACGTCGGGGGTGAAGCCGATGCGCGTCTCGGGCATCGCGACGCGCGACCGTTCGGTGACGACGCGGATGGAGGCGTGACCGGCGAGGCCGATGCCGCCGCCCATGGTGATGCCGTCCATGATCGCGACGACCGGCTTCGGGTATCGCGCGATCATCGCGTCGAGCCGATACTCCGAGCGGAAGAACTCGCGCGCCTCGCCGGCGTTGCCGTTCGTCGCGTAGTCGTAGAGCTCGCGGATGTCGCCACCGGCGGAGAAGCCCCGTTCACCCGCCCCGTCGATGACGACGAGGGCGACCTGGGAGTCGTCGCGCCAGCCGGCGAAGACGTCGGTCAGCTCGCGGATCATCGCGTAGCTGAGGGCGTTCAGTGCCTGTGGCCGGTCGAGCGTCACGTGGCCGACGCCGTCGGCGACGTGCACGGAGATCTGCTCGCTCACGAGTGCCACCGTAGCGGCATCCCCTGCTCGCGGCGTAGCCTCCTTGGAGGTGACGTCATGATCGAGTCTGCATTCCCCATCCTCGAGGTCGGCGACATGGATGCCGCGCTGGCCTTCTACCGGGACGCGCTCGGCGGCACGGTGCTCTACCGCTTCCCGCCCGACGGCGAGGGCGATCCCGTCTACGTGTCGCTGGCACTGGGCTCCTCCTCGATCGGCATCGGCGTCGCCGAGTCGCCGCTTCCCCCGGGGAACCTGCTCCTCTGGTTCTACGTCGACGACGTGGACCGCGTGACCGGCGCGCTCGCCGCGGCCGGCGCGACCATCGTCGAGGAGCCCTCCGACGAGGCGTGGGGTGAGCGCACCTCGCTCGTCACCGATCCGTGGGGCACGCGCATCCACCTCGGCGCCGCGATCTCACCGCCACCCGACGAGGAGTAGGCGGGGATGCCGCCGCGTCACCCTCGGGCTAACATGCGCTGATGGTCCCTCTCGAGAACCTCGCCGCCTTCGTGCTGGCGTCGGTCGTCCTCATCGTGATCCCCGGACCGAGCGTGCTGTTCGTGATCGGGAGGGCGCTCGCGCTGGGACGTCTCGGCGGGCTGCTGAGCGTGCTCGGCAACGCGATCGGCATGGTGCCGCTGGTCGCTGCGGTGGCGCTGGGCGTGGGCGCGATCGTCGCCGAGTCGGTCGTGCTCTTCACGATCATCAAGTTCGCCGGTGCCGCGTACCTCGTCGTTCTCGGCGTGCAGGCGATCCGGCATCGCGCTGATGCGGCGTCGGTGGCTGACCCGCCCTCCCGCTCGCCCTGGCGCCAGCTCGCCGAGGGCGTCGTCGTCGGGGTCACCAACCCGAAGACGATCGCGTTCTTCGTGGCGGTGCTGCCGCAGTTCGTGGACTTCGGGGCGGGCGCGATTCCGCTGCAGCTCTTCGAGCTCGGGGTCATCTTCGTGGCCCTCGCCCTGCTCTGCGACTCGGTGTGGGCGCTCGCGGCGAGCGGCGCCCGAGCGTGGTTCGCGCGGTCGCCGAAGCGACTGTCGCACCTGTCGGCGACGGGCGGCGTCATGATGATCGGGCTCGGCGGAGTGCTCGCCGTGAGCGGCGACACGCACTGACGGCTCGCCCTCCCCGGCAGCGTTCGCCACCTGTGGACGCCGCCGTTCGCACGCGTGGGACGCGGGGTACGCTGCGGCGATGATGCACGTGTTCGAGATCGTCGCCGAGCCGGTGCGGCGCAGGCTGATCGAGATCCTGGCGGTGGGCGAGCACCCGGTCGGCATCCTCAACGACGTGATCGCGATGGAGTTCTCGGTGTCACGATCGGCTGTCTCCCATCACCTCAAGATCCTCCGCGAGGAGGGAGTGGTGAGCGTCGCGGTCGACGAGGCCCTCCCGCAATCGCGCATGTACCGCCTCGACGAGTCGTACCTCCACGGGCTCGACGCCGCCGTCGGTGAGCTCTTCCACCTGTGGCAGCACCGGTACGGGACGGCGGAGCGCCGCGCTCCCATCCATCCGGCGCCGGTG
>JAPSJU010000320.1 GCA_031178025.1 Agromyces sp.
ACACGGGAAGCCCCCGGGCCGTCCCGGTCAGTCGACCGGAACGATCAGCCCGCCCCAGGTCTCGAGGATGTAGTCCTTCGTGCGCTGGTCGGTGAGGAGCGCCGCGAGCGCCTCGACCCGGGCGTCGTCCTCGAGTTCCGGGCGCGTGGCCAGCACGTTGTAGTACGTGCTGTCGGTGCCCTCGATGAGGATCGCCTGGTCTTCGGTGAGACCCGCCGGCAGGGCGAACGAGGCGGTCACGAACACCGCGTCGTTGTCGGGAAGCGCCAGCGCGAGGCTCGCGTTCTCGACCTCGGTGAACTGCAGGTCCAGCGGGTTGTCGGTGATGCCGTCGAGGTTCGTCGCGCCCTCCTCGATCTCGATGACGCCCTCCGCGGCGAGGAGCCCGAGCGCGCGGCCCTCGTTGGTGGGGTCGTTGGGGATGGCCACCGAATCGCCTTCGCCCAGGTCGTCGACGCTGTCGAGGCTCTCGCTGTAGAAGGCGGCCGCGGGCAGGTAGATCTCGCCGATCGAGATGAGGTCGCCACCGGCCTGCTCGTTGTACGTCTCGAGGAACGTCGAGTTCTGGAACAGGTTCGCGTCGGTGGAGCCGTCGCTCAGCGCCGGGTTCGGGGTGTTGTAGTCGGTGAACTCCACGTACTCGATGTCGAGCCCGGCCTCCTCGGCGAGGTGCTCATCGACCCACTGCAGCAGGTCGCCGGCGGGCACCGGCAGCGCGCCGACCTTGATGGTGCCGAGGTCGTCGCCCGAGCCGGCGGCGTTCGCGTCACCGGACGCGCCTCCGCTCGCGCAGGCGCCGAGGCCCACGGCGAGGGCGGCGACGGCGGCGGTCGCGAGACCGCGCCGGATGAAGGGGGTGTGCTGCATGGTGACTCCTGGTGGGTGAGGGGAGGGGGACGGATGTCTCAGGCGGTGCGCTCGGCTTCGTCGACCGCGAGGGCGGCGCGAGCCTCGCCGCGGCCGCTCGAGTGGTCGAGGCGACGCGCGAGGGCGTTCGCGGCGGCCTGGAGCAGCTGCACGACGACGAACAGGATGACGATGACCCCGGCGATGTGGATCCAGCTGTAGCGCTGGAGGCCGTACGTGAGGGCCACGTTGCCGAGACCGCCGCCGCCGACCACGCCGACCATCGCCGAGAAGTTGATGATCGAGGTGATCGTCGTGGCGGTGCCGAGCACGATCGAGGGGGCGGCCTGCGGCAGGATGACGCGCCGCACGAGCAGCCACCGTGAGGCGCCGAGCGACTCGGCCGCCTCGAAGAGACCCGTGTCGACCTCCTTCACGGCGATCTCCACCACGCGCGCGAAGAACGGGATGGCGACGATCGTGAGCGGCACGATCGCCGGGCCGGTGCCGATGAACGAGCCGACGAGCAGCCGCGTGAAGGGGATCAGCGCGATCATCAGCACGATGAAGGGGACCGAGCGGCCGAGGTTCACGATGAAGCCGAGCGTGCGGTTCACGGCGACGCCGAGCGCGCGGGAGCCGAACGGCGCCTCGAGGAAGCGGCCCTGCTCGGTGCCGACGAGCACGATGCCGAGCGGCAGCCCGATGAGGATCGTCACGGCGAGGGCGACGCTCGTCATCCACAGGGTCTCGAGCGTGCCCTCGAGGAGCACGGCGAACAGGTCGGTCCAGAATTCGGGGTCGTCGACGTCGATCACGGGGCGCTCACCACCTCGACGCTCACGCCGTGCTCGACCAGGAAGCGCTCGGCGCGTTCGACGACCGACGGGTCGCCGGGAACGGCGAGCCGGGTCCGCCCCGCCTGCTCACCGGCGATGGTCTCGATCGTCGCGCCGAGGATCGACACGTCGAGCTGCAGGTCGCGTGCGAGCATCGCGATGGTCGGGCGTTCGGCCTCGCCACCGGCGAAGGTGAGGTCGAGCACGCCGTAGCCGGGGAGCCGCGGCACGTCGCCGAGGGGAAACAGGTCGCGCGCGAGCCGGCTGCCCCGGGTGCGCACGAGCTCGAGCAGCGGCCCCTGCTCGATCACGCGACCCTGCTCGAGCAGCGCAGCGCCGTCGCAGACCTGCTTGACGACGTCCATCTCATGGGTGATGAGCAGCACGGTGAGGCCGAGCTCGCTCGAGAGCCGGCGGATGAGGGCCAGGATCTGCCTCGTGGTGTCGGGGTCGAGCGCGCTCGTCGCCTCGTCGGAGAGGAGCACGTCGGGCTTCGAGGCGAGGGCGCGCGCGATGCCGACCCGCTGACGCTGCCCGCCGGACAGCTCCGCCGGGTAGGCGTCGGCGCGAGCGGCGAGTCCCACGAGGTCGAGCATCTCGACGGCATGCCGCCGGCGGTCGGCGCGGGAGCGGCCGACCGCTTCGAGCGCGAACTCGATGTTCTCGGCCGCCGTGCGGTTGCCGACGAGGTTGAAGTGCTGGAACACCATGCCGATGCGGTGGCGGGCCTCGCGCAGGGCGCGGTCGCTGAGCGAGGTGATCTCGACGTCGTCGACGACCACCCGACCCGAATCGGGCCGCTCGAGGGCGTTCACGGTGCGCAGCAGTGTCGACTTGCCCGCACCCGACTGGCCGACCACCCCGAAGACCTGGCCGCGGGGGACGTGGATCGACACGTCGTCGAGCGCGCGTACGCCGCCGTACGAGCGGGTGACGTGGTCGATCGTGATCATGCGAGCCTTTCGAGGAGACGGCGAACAGCGAGCTCCCTTGCGGCCGTGCTCCAATGGAACCGCGCGGCGGCGATCGCGTCGAATCGCATGACGAAGGATGACGCCGGCGG
>JAPSJU010000321.1 GCA_031178025.1 Agromyces sp.
AGGCACTGGATGCCGCGGGCATCACCTCGGCGGACCTCGCCGCGTTCATCCCGCACCAGGCGAACATGCGGATCATCGACGAGTTCGCCAAGCAGCTGAAGCTGCCCGACTCGGTCGTGATCGCGCGCGACATCGCGACGACCGGCAACACCTCGGCAGCGTCGATCCCGCTCGCGGCGCACCGACTGCTCGAGGAGCATCCGGAACTCTCAGGCGGGCTCGCCCTGCAGATCGGCTTCGGCGCCGGACTCGTGTTCGGCGCCCAAGTGGTGGTTCTTCCCTGAACCGCCGACCCACGTCCATCTAGACTGTCTCTCGGTCAAACGAGACACCCCCCAAGGAGAAGAACAATGGCATTGTCCACGGAAGAAGTGCTTGCCGGCCTGGCCGAGCTCATCAACGACGAGACCGGCATCGCGACCGACACGGTTGAGCTGGACAAGTCGTTCACGGATGATCTCGACATCGACTCGATCTCGATGATGACCATCGTCGTCAACGCCGAGGAGAAGTTCGACGTCAAGATCCCCGACGAAGAGGTCAAGAACCTGAAGACCGTCGGCGACGCCGTCGACTTCATCGTCAAGGCCCAGGCCTAGTCGCGGCTCGGGCGGGTCCGCGCCTCGTGCCGGGCCCGCCCAACCGCGTGACCGTTTCCCTCCTACGGAGTGCTTTCGTTATGACCAAGAAGATCGTGATCACCGGCATCGGTGCGACCTCACCGCTCGGCGGCACCGCTCGAGACAGCTGGACCGCACTGCTCGCCGGCGAGTCGGGCGCGCGCCCGCTCGAACAGGAGTGGGTCTCCGAACTCGAACTGCCCGTCACCTTCGCGGCCACCGCGAAGGTGCCGACGGCGGGGGTGCTCGAGCGGCATGAGCAGAAGCGGCTCGATCCCTCGAGCCAGTTCGCCCTCATCGCCGGCCGTGAGGCGTGGGCCGACGCGGGCGCACCCGAGGTCGCTCCCGACCGCCTCGCCGTCGACTGGTCGACCGGCATCGGCGGCGTCTGGACGCTGCTCGACGCGTGGGACACCCTTCGCGAGCGCGGGCCGCGCCGCGTGCTGCCCATGACCGTGCCGATGCTCATGCCGAACGGACCCGGCGCGGCGATCGGGATGGACCTGCACGCACGTGCGGGCATCCGCACCGTCGTCTCGGCGTGCGCCTCCAGCACCGAGGCGCTCGTGAACGCCTACGACCACCTGCAGCAGGGTCTTGCGGATGTCGTCATCGCGGGCGGCTCCGAAGCCGCGATCCACCCGCTGCCGATCGCGGCCTTCGCGTCGATGCAGGCGCTCTCCCGACGCAACGACGATCCGGCCATCGCCTCGCGCCCCTACGACATCGCGCGCGACGGTTTCGTGCTCGGTGAGGGCGCCGCGGCACTCGTCGTCGAGACCGAGGAGCACGCGAAGGCCCGTGGCGCTCGCATCTACGCGGAGCTGCTCGGCGGTGCCGTCACGAGCGACGCCTACCACATCACGGCGCCGGACCCCGAGGGATCGGCGGCGGCCCGGGCGATGAAGAGCGCCATCGAGGGAGCAGGCGCCGCACTCTCCGACGTGCGCCATATCAACGCTCATGCCACGAGCACTCCCGTCGGCGACATCGCCGAGTACAACGCGCTCCGCCGCGTCTTCGGCGACTTGCTCGACGACATCGCCGTGAGCGCGACGAAGGCCTCCACCGGGCACCTGCTCGGCGGGGCGGGTGCGATCGAGGCGCTGTTCACGGTGCTCGCGCTCCACGAACGCACCGTCCCGCCGACGATCAACCTCACGGAGCAGGACCCGGAGATCCCGCTCGACGTGGTCACCAGTCCCCGCGCGCTCGGCGACGGCGAGGTGATCGCGATCTCGAACTCGTTCGGCTTCGGCGGACACAACGCCGTGGCGGCGTTCCGCACCGCCTGAGCGCACCCGGCGCCGCACGACACGGCGCTTGCATGAGCAGACCCCGGCCGCCGATGGCGCCGGGGTCTGCTCGTGTCTCGGCCCGCGGTTTCGTTCGTGCGTCGCCGGGAACACGTCGACCGACGCTCGCGTCACGCCATGCGCGGACCGACGTGTTCACCCCACCTGATGCAACCAGACGACCGGAGCGAAGTCGCTGGCGTGGCGGAACGGCTCGAGCTCGTCGTCCCACGCCTGCCCGAGTGCGAGTCGCAACTCGCGATGCAACTCCATCGCGTCGTGGCCAGCGATCTCCATCGCGTAGCGGATGCGTTCCTCGGGCACCACCATGTTGCCGACGCTGTCGGTCTGCGCGAAGAAGACGCCCAATTCGGGCGTGTGCATCCATCGCCCGCCATCGGTGGCCGGAGTGGGGTCCTCGCTCACCTCGAAGCGCACCTGCTCCCAACCTCGCAACGCCGAGGCGATCCTGGCTCCGGTGCCCGCCTCGCCCTCCCAGGCGAACTCGGCGCGGAGGAGCCCGCGATACACCGGCTGCTCCGACCAATCGAAGTTCACGGCAGTGCCGAGCGCGCGCCCGGCAGCCCATTCGACATGCGGGCACAACGCCCGCGGCGACGAGTGCACGAACAGCACTCCGCGCGCGGCGCGCGTCGCCCGCGTGACCTTCTCCGCCATCTCCGTCTCCGTTTCTCGAGGTGCGTCTTCCCCTACGACCTCTGGAGCGCCTGATGGCGAGTGTTCGATTGTCGACGGCACGCCGTCATGGGCGATTATGCCCCGGAACCGGGCCGATGACAAGGCCGGAGCGTCGCCGAGCG
>JAPSJU010000322.1 GCA_031178025.1 Agromyces sp.
GCCGTGCTCCTCGGCCTCACCCGGCGCGGGGTCCGCGGCATCCGTCGCGCGCGGCGCCGCGGCGTCGGACGAGCCGTCGCCGGCGAGGAGCGCATGCCAGTCGATGGGGGGCTGATCGCGGGCTTCGCTCGGGTCCGGCGGAAGGTGGGTCACAGGGGGGACGACCCTTCGTCTGTCGTGAGCGCGCGCCCGGGCTCCGTGCCCGTCGCCCGCTCCGTATCGATGGCGTGTTGCAGAATGATAACGGCAGCGACCTGGTCGACGACGGGACGCTGGCTGCGGCTCGACCGCCCGGATGCCCGCAGCGCCTGCTGTGCGCTCACGGTCGAGAGCCGCTCGTCGACCAGCCGCACCGGCACCCCGGCGGCCGCGAGCCGCTCCGCGAAGCCGACGGCGTCATCGGTCGAGGCGGTCGGGACGCCCGAGAGCGAGAGCGGATGCCCCACGACGAGCTCGATCGCATCGAATTCGTCGGCGAGCTCGAGCACCCGACGGATGTCGGCGTCGCCCTCGTGAACCCGCGGCACCGTCTCGACGGGCACCGCGAGCAGCGCGCCGGCGTCGCACCGCGCGACGCCGATGCGAGCACGTCCGACGTCGATGCCCAGCCGGACGCCCGAGCGCATGCCGGCTACCGGCCGAGCTCTCGTCGGACGGCGTCGAGCGCCGCCGGGATCGCCGAGACGTCGCTGCCGCCACCCTGAGCCAGGTCGGGCTTGCCGCCCCCGCCGCCGCCGAGCACCGACGCCATCGCCTTCGCGAGCGCACCCGCGTCGGCGCCGGCCTCTCGCGCCGCCGGCGAGGTCGCGACGATCGCGACGGGCCTGCCCCCGACCTCGGCTGCGAGCGCGACGACGGATGCCGCATCGCCGAGCTTGCCGCGGACGGCGGTCGCGAGTGAGCGGAGCTCGTCGCCGGAGCCGAGGACGCCGGCGTGCTGCGCGACGAGGAGCACGTCGCCGACACGGCTCGCCCCGCTCGCGAGCGACGGGACGCGGTCGTTCAGGGCCTTCGCCTCGAACTGCGCGATGCGCTTCTCCGCCGCCTTGAGGTTCGCCACGAGCTCGCCGACCCGGTCGACGAGTTGCTCCGGCCGCGTCTTCAGGTTCGAGCTCAGCTCGGACACGAGCGCCCGCTCCGCGGCGAACCGGCGGAAGGCGTCGAGGCCGACGAGCGACTCGACGCGTCGGTTGGACGCGCCGACGGACGACTCGCCCACGATGTTGATCATGCCGATCTCGGCGCTCGTGGACACGTGGGTGCCGGCGCAGAGTTCCCTGGACCACGGCCCGCCGATGTCGACGACCCGGACCACATCGCCGTACTTCTCCCCGAAGAGCGCCATGGCCCCGAGGGACTTCGCCTCGTCGAGCGGCATCTCGCGCGTGACCACCTCGAGGTTGTCCCGGATGGCGTTGTTCGAGATCTCCTCGATCTCGCTGCGCGTCTCCGCCGACAGCGCCGAGTTCCACCCGTAGTCGAGGCGGAGATAACCGGCCTTGTTGAACGATCCGGACTGATGCGCGTTCGGACCGAGCACCTGCCGCAGCGCGGCATGCACGATGTGCGTGCCGGAGTGCGCCTGGGTCGCGCCGCGCCGGTAGTCCTCGTCGACGAGGGTCGTCGCCGACTCCCCGACGCCGACCTCGCCCGTCGCGACCTTCACCGTGTGGCTGATGAGCCCCTTGACGGGCTTCTGCACGTCGATGACCTGGAGCTCGAACCCGTCGCCGACGATGCGGCCCCGGTCGGGAGCCTGGCCGCCCGACTCCGCATACAGGGACGTCTCGGCGAGGATCACCTCGGCGGTCTGTCCCGTCGTCGCGACCGGCACCGGCTGGCCGTCGACGAGGATGCCGAGCACGGTCGACTGGGTGGCCAGCTCGGTGTAGCCCGTGAAGATCGTCTCGCCCTTCGCGCGGAAGGCGCCGTAGACGGAGAGGTCGGCGAGGACCTTCTTCTTCGACTTCGCGTCGGCCTTCGCGCGAGTGCGCTGCGCCGTCATGAGCTCGTCGAAGGCGCGGCGGTCGACCGCGAGACCCGCCTCGTCGGCCATCTCGAGGGTCAGCTCGATCGGGAAGCCGTACGTGTCGTGCAGGAGGAACGCCGTGTCGCCGGCCAGTTGGGACTGCCCCGAGTCCTTCGTCGCGGCGACCGCGACATCCAGGATCGACGTCCCGGCGGCGAGGGTGCGGAGGAAGGTCTCCTCCTCGCCCAGGGCGAGCTGCTCGATGTGCGTGTAGTCCTTCGCGACCTCGGGGTATGCGGCCTTCATCGCGTCGCGGGAGGCCGCGAAGAGCTCGCGGAACGTCGGGCCCTCGACCCCGAGCAGCCGCATGGCGCGGATGCTGCGCCGGAGCAGGCGCCGCAGGATGTACCCGCGTCCCTCGTTGGACGGGCTCACTCCGTCGCTCATGAGCATGAGCGACGAGCGGATGTGGTCGGCGATGACCCGCATCCGCACGTCGTCCTCGTGGTCGGCGCCGTAGCGACGGCCGGAGAGTGCCGCCGCGCGATCGAGCACGGGGCGCACCTGGTCGATCTCGTACATGTTCTCGACGCCCTGCTTGATGAAGGCCACGCGCTCGAGCCCCATGCCCGTGTCGATGTTCTTCTTGGGGAGTTCCCTGACGATGCGGAAGTCGGTCTTCGAGGTCACGTCGTCGATGAGGTACTGCATGAACACGAGGTTCCAGATCTCGACGTACCGGTCGTCGTCGGTGGCCGGCCCTCC
>JAPSJU010000323.1 GCA_031178025.1 Agromyces sp.
TCGCCGGGAGTCGAGCCGTCCGCACCGGGGCCGTCGCCCTCGTCGGCGAGGCGCTGCAACTCCTCGTCGAGGCGCTCCTGCTCGAGCTGCTCACGCACCTCTGCGCGGTAGTTGACGCGTCGGATGCGCCGCACCATGTCGAGCACGAGCAGCAGCACGACGAGCATCACGACGAAGGTCAGCACGAACCCCCAGACACCCGGAGTCACCGTGTTCGGGTCGAACTCCTCGTCCGCGAGTACGAGGAGCGGAACGGGCACGACGAGCATCGGACTCCATTTCGAGGGCGGATTCGTGCTTCACGGGCCCGGGTTAGGCTTGGATTCCAAGCCTAGACGATCGGGAATGGGAGGAGCCGCGTGCCCGAGCCCGCCGAGAACGACGCACTCGACGCCCGGTACGGCCGGACGCGCGCGCGGCGCACGCGCGACCGCCTCCTCCTCGTCGGCGGCGCGGTCGTCGTCGCGATCGTCCTCGTCGCCTGGGTGGTGTGGGCCGGCCTCGACGGCCGGCGGCCGACCGTCGAGGCGACCGACACCGGCCACCGTCTCATGAACGAGCAGCGCGCCGTCGAGGTGAGCTGGACCCTCTCCGTGCCGCCCGGCAACGACACCGCCTGCATCGTGCAGGCGCTCGACGAGGACTTCACGGTCGTGGGCTGGCGGGTCATCGAGATCCCGGCCTCCGACCGCCATCTCCGCGAGTTCACCGAGGTCGTGCGGGTGGCTCGGGAGGCGAACACCGGTTTGATTTCGCGCTGCTGGCTCGCATAATATGGGGGATTCGCCCTGGCAGACGTCGGGGCGACACGTCTATCTCAGGAGTGCACCATGGCGCAGGACGCCACCGTCACCTGGCTCACGCAGGAGGCCTTCGACCGCCTCGCCGCCGAGCTCGAGCAGCTCTCGACGCACGGCCGCGAGGAGATCGCCAAGCGCATCGAGGCCGCACGTGAGGAGGGCGACCTCAAGGAGAACGGCGGGTACCACGCCGCGAAGGACGAGCAGGGCAAGCAGGAGGCGCGCATCCGCCAGCTGAAGGAGCTGCTGCGCACCGCCCAGGTCGGCGAGGCACCCGAGTCGTCGGGCGTCGTCGAGCCGGGCACGGTCATCACCGCGGTCATCGCCGGCGAGGAGGAGCGCTTCCTCATCGGCAGCCGCGAGATCGCCGGCGATTCCGAGCTCGATGTGTTCAGCGAGCAGTCACCGCTCGGCGCCGCGATCCTCGGCCTGAAGATCGGCGACGCCACGAGCTACACCACGCCGAACGGCCGCGAGATCACCGTCCAGGTCACGGGCGTCGAGACCTGGGCCGGCCAGTAGGCGAGGCTGCACCCGCCGTCGTACCGTGAACGGCTCCCGTCCTGGCGGGAGCCGTTCGCCGTATCGGGCGACGCTCAGTCGGCCTGCACACGGGGGTCGTATCCCGCACGCCGCAGCACCTCGACGACCGAGGCGCGGTGCTCGGGTCCCCGCGTCTCGACCGAGAGCTCCAGTTCGACCTCGGAGATCTGCAGGCCCGAGCCGTGGCGCGTGTGCATGACCTCGATGACATTCGCGTTCGCCTCCGCGAGGAGCTCCGCCACACGGGCCAGCTGACCCGGCCGGTCGGGCATGCCGATGCTGAGCGTGAGATATCGGTCGGATGCCGCCAGCCCGTGTGCGATGACACGCTGCATGAGCAGGGGGTCGATGTTCCCGCCCGAGAGCACGGCGACCACCGGGCCGGACGCGGACACGGCACCGGTCATGAGGGCGGCGACCGCGACCGCGCCGGCGGGTTCGACGACGAGCTTCGCGCGCTCGAGCAGCACGAGCAGGGCACGGGCGATGTCGTCCTCCGAGACCGTGACGACCTCGTCGATCGTCTCGCGGATGATGCTGAAGTTCAGCTCACCCGGTCGATACACCGCGATGCCGTCGGCGATGGTCGGCACCACCGGAACGTGGCGGGGCTCGCCCGCGGCCAGCGAGGCGACGTACGACGCGGCGTTCTCGGCCTGCACGCCGACCACGCGGAGCTCCCGGCCCTCACGGGCGGCGCGCTGCTTGGCGGCGCTCGCAATACCCGCGGCGAGGCCGCCGCCCCCGATCGGCACGACGATCGTCGTGGCATCCGGTGCCTGGTCGAGGATCTCGAGGCCGAGGGTGCCCTGGCCGGCGATCACGTCGGGGTGGTCGAACGGCGGGATGCTCACGGCGCCGGTCTCGGCGGCGAATGCGGCAGCAGCCTCGATGGTCTCGCCGATCGAATCGCCCGCGAGGACGACGTCGGCACCGTACGCACGGGTGGCATCGAGCTTGGGCAGGGCGACGCCGACGGGCATGAAGATGGTGGCCCGGAGGCCGAGCTCGCGGGCAGCGTACGCCACTCCCTGCGCATGGTTGCCGGCGGAGGCGGCCACGACGCCCCGCGCGCGCTCATCGTCGCGCAGTGCGGCCATGCGATGGTACGCCCCGCGCAGCTTGTAGGAGCCCGTGCGCTGCAGGTTCTCGCACTTGAGGTACACGGTCCCGCCGATCCGGTCGCCGAGGAACCGCGAGGTCTCCATGGGGGTGACGCGCGCGACGCGTGCGACGACCTCGCGAGCGGCGTCGAACTCGGCGAGGGATGGCCCGGGGATGGTCGTGATCACGTGCTCATTCTCCTCGCTGGTAACCGGGTCGCTGCGGCACGGTGCGCCAGAGCGGCGACCGCGCCACGGTGGCCGGCGGAGCCGTCTC
>JAPSJU010000324.1 GCA_031178025.1 Agromyces sp.
GCCCGCCTCGACGACCGATACGCGTTGCTGGGCGCAGCGGCAGGAGCGCTCGCGCTCGCGACCCTGCTGTTCGGCTGGGTCGCGCCCCTGAGCGGCATCGTCGGCTTCGTCGTCGTCGCGTTCCTCGCCTTCGTCGCGCTCTACGCGATGCTCGTGAGCACCACCGGAGACACGCGCGAGGTGATCGACCGCGTCATGTCGGTGGTGCTCGGCAGTGCCGGCGTCATCCTGTTCGGCGCCCTGACGTTCGTCGTCGTCTTCACGCTGCTGCGCGGATTCCCGGCCCTCGTGCACGCGAACTTCTTCTTCCAGGACATGGAGTTCGCCGGTCCGCTCGACGGGCTCGATGTCGGCGGAGTCGTGCACGCGATCGTCGGCACCCTGATCCAGATCGGCATCGCCCTGGCCATCTCGATCCCGCTCGGCATCGTCACGGCGCTGTTCCTGAACGAGGTCGGCGGGCGCTTCGCGCGATTCGTGCGCACGATCGTCGACGCGATGACGGCGCTGCCGTCGATCGTCGCGGGCCTGTTCGTCTACTCGGCGATCATCCTGGTCTTCACGCACCAGCGCTCGGGCTTCGCCGCGGCGCTCGCGATCACGGTGATGATGCTGCCCATCATCGTCCGGGCATCGGATGTCGTACTGCGACTCGTCGCCGGGAACCTGCGCGAGGCGTCCTACGCCCTCGGCGCCTCCCGCTGGCGAACGGTGTGGCACGTCGTGCTGCCGACGGCTCGCTCGGGCCTCGTCACGGCCGTGATCCTCGGCACGGCGCGCGGCATCGGCGAGACCTCGCCCGTGCTGCTCACCTCGGGCATCACGAACGTCATGAACACGAACCCCTTCCAGGGCCCCATGATCTCGCTTCCCCTGCAGGTGTTCGACTTCGTGCGCTCGCCCGAGCCGAACATCGTCGCCCGCGGCTTCGGCACGGCCGCCGTGCTGCTGCTGCTCGTGCTGGCGCTCTTCGCGATCGCCCGCGTCATCGGCGGTCGGGGAGCGGGCTCGCTGTCGCCGCGCCAGCAACGCGCCGCGCGCACCGCCTCGGCACGCGACGCCGAACGCATGGAGGCCGCCGCCGCCCGCCGCGAGGCATCCGCCGCTCGATCGTTGGAGGTATCGCCATGAGTCCGCTGAAGCGACTCGGGACACGACTCGTCGCCGCCGTCGGCGCACTGCTCATCACCGTCGGGGTCGTCGCCACGCCGGCGAGCGCCGCGACGTGGGAGGTGATCACGGGCACCGGCTCGACATGGTCGCAGAACGCGCTCGACCAGTGGCGCACCAACGTGGCATCGAACTACGGGATGACGGTCAACTACTCGGGGGTGGGGTCGTCGGCCGGTCGCCGCGACTTCATCCTGGGCAGCGTCGACTACGCGGTCAGCGAGATCCCGTTCCAATCGCGCCCCGAGGACGGCTCCGCCCCCGAGGTGCCTCCGCGCGGCTACGCGTACATGCCGATCGTCGCGGGCGGCACGGCCTTCATGTACCACCTCAACATCGGCGGAAAGCGCGTCAGCAACCTGCGGCTGTCGGGCGACACGATCACGAAGATCTTCACGGGCGGCATCACCAACTGGAGCGATCCGGCGATCCAGGCCGACAATCCCGGGCTCGCGATGCCCGACAAGGCGATCGTCCCGGTCGTGCGGTCCGACGGGTCGGGTTCGACAGCGCAGTTCACGCTCTGGATGTCGAAGCAGCACGGCGGCATCTGGACGCGGGGGATGACGTCGCAGTTCCCCCTGTTCGGCAACGCGAAGGGCCAGAGCGGGTCGTCGGGCGTCGCGGGATACGTGAGCCAGGGCTACGGCGAGGGTGCGATCACCTACGTCGAGTACTCCTATGCGCTGGAGTCGGGCTTCCCGGTGGCGAAGGTGCTGAACGCGGCCGACTACTACGTCGAGCCCACCGCGGACTCCGTGGCGGTGGCGCTCCTCCAGGCGCAGATCAACACCGACCCCGCATCGGCCGACTACCTGACCCAGATCCTCGACGGCGTCTACAACAGCGGCGACCCGCGCACGTACCCCCTGTCGAGCTACTCGTACATGATCGTGCCGACCCAGGTGGGCGGCGTGTTCACCGAACCGAAGGGCGCCACGCTCGGCGCGTTCGCGAGCTACATGCTGTGCGAGGGCCAGCAGCAGGCCGAGGACCTCGGGTACTCGCCGCTGCCGATGAACCTCGTGCTGGCCGGCTTCGACCAGATCAAGCGCATCCCGGGAGCGGGCTCGGCGAGCGTCGACCCCAACGCGTGCAACAACCCGACGTTCAAGCCCGGCGACTCACCGAGCAGCAACCAGCTCGCCCTCACCGCCCCGCACCCGGCGGAGTGCGACAAGCGAGGCCCCGACCAGTGCACGACGGGCACGGGCGGCGCGCCGGCGGACACCCCGGTCTCGGGGTCGGGCGGCGGCGGGTCGGCGACCGGAGGCGGCGCAGGCGGCACCGGTGAGGCCGCTGCGGCCGGGCCGAGCGCCGCCGGCGGCGCCGCCGCTGCGGTGTACGACGAGAACGGCAACCTCATCTCGGGCGGCACGGGCGGCGTGGCCGGCGTCGCGATGTCATCGCCCTTCACGGTCGGCGACGACGGCTGGGGCTGGGAGGAGACGGTGATGCTCGGCGCCGTGGCGCTGCTGCTGGCGGCCGTCGTCCTGCCTCCGTTCCTCTCGCCGCGGTTGCGACGGGCCGACGCC
>JAPSJU010000048.1 GCA_031178025.1 Agromyces sp.
ACGTAGACGCTGAACAGCAGCGACGCGACCGCCGGAGACAGGCCCTGGCCGATGGTCAGGAAGGGGAAGCCCCACAGCAGGATGAACGCGGTGCCCGAGAACGGCGTCGTGAAGTGCGACCAGAACGCGAGCCGAGTCGCCGGATGCGCCCATGACTCGCGGAAGCCCTCGCGCAGGTCGGCTGCGGAGGTGACCGCGTGGATCGCACCCGTCGCCGTGTCGACGGAGACATCCGCGTGTCGTTCGGGTGGACGGTTGCGGATCACCGCGACCGTCAGCACGGTGAACAGCGCTCCGAGTCCGGCGAGGCTGCCGAACGCGACGCTCCAGGTCGTCGCGTGCAGGAGCGCCGCCATGGGCAGGATCGCCAGGAGCTGCCCGGTCTGCCCGACGATGCCGGTGAGCTGGACGAGGAACGGAGCCTGTCGTTCGGGGAACCACACCGAGACGACGCGCAGCACGCTCGGGAAGACGGCGGCATCCCCGGCCCCCACGAGGACGCGAGCGAGGATCGCCGTGCCGGCGTCGGGAGCGAACGCCATCACGAGCTGTCCGATCGCCATGAGGAACATCCCCGCGGTGATGATCGGGCGTGCGCCGAAGCGGTCGAGCAGGAGCCCGACGGGAATCTGCATCGCGCCGTAGACGAACAACTGGATGACCGCGAACAGCGACAGCGTCGAGGCATCCGCGTCGAACCGCACGGCCGCATCGACCCCGACCGCCGAGAGGGAGGTGCGGTTCGTGACCGAGACGACGTACGCCGCCACGCCGACTCCCCAGACGAGCCAGAGGCGCCACGCGGGCGTGGGCGCGGGCCGGGGGATCGTCGTCACTGGACTCTCAAGCGGGTCGGAGCAGCGGAGGCGGGCTGGATCCCCGCTGTTCCAGCCTACCGACGGTCGCCGGCCACGACCGACTGGAGGCCGGACCCCGGCTGCGGCTCACCGGCTCGGGCTCGCCGGCTACAGCTCGGTCTCGGCCGCGGCGTCGACGGTCGCCTCGACGGGATTCTGCGGCTCGGCGCTCAGGATCGTGCCCTGCGCGTCGGCGAGCTCGGCGTCGAGGTCGGTGGCCGCCTGCTCGAACTGCGAGTTGTACAGCCGCCAGTACGCGCCCTCCCGCGTGATGAGCTCGTCGTGCGTGCCCTGCTCGACGATGTCACCGTGCTCCATCACGAGGATGAGGTCGGCGTCGCGGATCGTCGAGAGCCGGTGCGCGATGACGAACGAGGTGCGACCCCTGCGGAGGGCTGCCATGGCGTGCTGCAGGAGCAGCTCGGTGCGCGTGTCGACCGATGAGGTGGCCTCGTCGAGGATCAGCACCGACGGCTGCGCCACGAAGGCGCGGGCGATCGTGATGAGCTGCTTCTCGCCGGCCGACACGTTCGACGCGTCCTCGTCGAGCACCGTGTCGTAGCCGTCGGGAAGGGAGTGCACGAATCGGTCGACGTAGGTGGCGCGAGCCGCCTCGAGGACCTCCTCGTCGGTCGCGGTCTGCCGGCCGTAGCGGATGTTCTCGCGGATCGTGCCGGCGAACAGCCACGGGTCCTGCAGCACCATGCCGGCGCGCGCGCGCACATCGTGCCGCGTGAGCTCCGCGATGTCCTGGCCGTTGAGCAGGATGCGCCCGCTGTCGAGCTCGTAGAACCGCATGATCAGGTTCACGAGGGTGGTCTTGCCGGCGCCGGTGGGGCCCACGATCGCGACCGTCTGCCCGGGCTCCACCCGGAAGGACAGGTCGCGGATGAGGGGGCGCTCCGGCAGGTACGAGAACGCGACGTGGTCGAACACGATCGTGCCGTCGCCCTCGACGGGAGCCGGCGCGTCCGCCGGGTCGTGCTCCTGCTCGTCGGCGTCGAGCAGCTCGAAGACGCGCTCCGCCGAGGCCGTGCCCGACTGCACCACGGCGGCCATGCCGCCGAGCTGCGACAGCGGTTGCGTGAACTGCTGCGAGTACTGGATGAACGCCTGCACGTCTCCGAGGCGCAGCTGGCCGGAGGCGACCATGAGCCCGCCGAGCACGGCGATGCCGACGTACGTCAGGTTCCCGATGAACATCATGCCCGGCATGATGATGCCCGACAGGAACTGGGCCTTGAACGCCGCCTCGTACAGTTCCTCGTTCTCGGCGCGGAACTTCTCGCTCGCGTCGCGCTCGCGACCGAAGACCTTCACGAGCGCGTGGCCCGAGAAGGACTCCTCGACACGGGCGTTGAGCCGGCCGACCTTCTTCCACTGCACGCCGAATGCGGCCTGCGACTTCGGTCCGATGAGGCCGAAGATCACGCCCATGAGCGGCAGCGAGACGAGGGTCACGAGGGTGAGCTGCCACGAGATGGAGAACATCATGAAGAGCACGCCGACGACTGTGAGCACGCTCGTGAGCGCGCTCGAGAGCGATTGCTGCATCGTCTGCGTGATGTTGTCGATGTCGTTCGTCACCCGCGAGATCAGCTCGCCGCGCTGGGTGCGGTCGAAGTAGCTGAGGGGGAGGCGGTGCACCTTCGCCTCGACGTCTTCGCGGAGCCTCCACATCGCGCGCACCATGATGACGTTGATCACGTAGCCCTGGATCCACGACAGCACGGATGCCACGACGTAGAGCATGAGCACGGCGATCACGACCTGGCTGAGGCGAACGAAGTCGATGCCCTCGCCCGGCGTGATGGTCGCCGCCTCGATGATGTTCGCGAGGTCCTGCTGTCCGTCGGCACGCAGTCCCGCGACGATCTGGTCCTGCGTCACGCCCGCCGGCAGCTGCAGCGAGATGTACCCCTCGAAGATGATGTTCGTCGCTTCGGCGAGCACCTTCGGCGCGATGACCGTGAGCACGACGGCGATGGCGCCGAGGAGGGAGGCGAACGCGAACGACCACCGGTAGGGAGCGAGGAGGCCCACCAGGCGGCGGAAGCTGGCACCGAAGTCGGCGGCCTTGCCGGGAGCCACGCTGTCCCAGCTGCCCGAGTTGATCCGCGCCTCCTCGGCGAGCCGCTGCTCCTCGAGCTCCTCCGCGGTCAGCGGGCGCTCGGGCGCGGCGACGGCACCGGCCCCGTTGCGCCGACCGCGACGGGCGCGGGGCGTGCTGGTGTCGCTGCTCATGCCTGTGCCTCCACTCCGAGCTGGGATTCGACGATCTCGCGGTAGGTCGTGCTCGTCTCGAGCAGCTCGTCGTGCGTGCCGATGCCGACCATGCCGCCGTCGTCGAGCACGACGATGCGGTCGGCGTCGGTGATGGTCGAGACGCGCTGCGCCACGACGATCTTCGTGACGTCGGGCAGCTCCCGCCACAGCGCCTGGCGCAGGCGCGCATCGGTCGTGAGGTCGAGCGCCGAGAACGAGTCGTCGAACACGAGGATGTCAGGGGCGTGCACGATCGCCCGGGCGATCGCGAGCCGCTGCCGCTGCCCGCCCGAGACGTTCGTGCCGCCCTGGGAGATGCGGGCGTTCAGCCCGCCGTCCATGTCGGCGACGAAGTCGCGACCCTGTGCGATCTCGAGCGCGTGCCAGAGCTCGGCGTCGGTCGCCTCCTCGCGGCCGAACCGCAGGTTGGATGCCACGGTGCCGGCGAAGAGGAAGGGTCGCTGCGGCACGAGCCCGATCGTCCTCCAGAGGCGGTCGAGGTCGGCCTCCCGGACGTCGACGCCGTTCACGAGCACCGATCCGCCGGTGGCGTCGAAGAGCCGGGGGATGAGCGAGACGAGGGTCGTCTTGCCGGCGCCGGTCGAACCGACGATGGCGAGGGTCTGCCCCGGCTCGGCGCGGAACGAGATGCCCTCGAGCACGGGGTGCTCGGCGCCGGGGTAGGCGAACGCGACGTCGCGCAGCTCGACCGAGCCGCGCTCGGGGAATTCGGTCACGGGGTTCGCCGGCCGGGCGAGCGTCGACTCGCTCGCGAGCACCTCGCCGATGCGCTCGGCCGAGACGGCCGCGCGCGGGATCATGATCGTCATGAAGGCGGCCATGAGCACGCCGCCGAGGATGATGCCGACGTACTGCATGAACGCGAAGAGGGTGCCGATCTCGACGCGCCCCTCGTCGACCTCGATCGCGCCGAACCAGATGACGCCGATGACGGTGACGTTCAGCACGAGCATGAAGAGCGGGAAGAGCGTGATGAAGAGCGTGCCGACCCGGCGGCCGACGTCCATGATGTCGGTGTTGGCACCGCGGAAGCGCTCCTCCTCGATGCGCTCGCGCACGAAGGCGCGCACGACCCGGATGCCGGTGAGCTGCTCGCGCAGCACGCGGTTCACCGCGTCGAGCTTCTTCTGGTACGAGCGGAACAGCGGCACCATGCGCGAGACCACGAAGGCGGCGACGACGAGGATCGACAGCACCGAGACCCAGATGAGCCAGCTCAGCCCGACGTCCTGGGCCAGTGCGAAGAAGATGCCGCCGATCGCGAGCAGCGGCGCGCTCACGAGCATCGTCGCGCCGGTCATGGCGACCATCTGCACCTGCTGCACGTCGTTCGTGTTGCGGGTGATGAGCGAGCCGGGGCCGAACTGCGACACCTCGCGCTCGGAGAAGCCGCTCACCTTGTCGAAGACGTCGTTGCGGATGTCGCGACCGGCGCGCATGGCCGCCTTCGCGGCGAAGTACGTGGCGATGACCGCCGCGGTGATCTGTGCGAGCGAGATCGCGAGCATGAGGACGCCCGACGACCAGATGTACGCGGTGTCGCCCTTGGCGACGCCGTCGTCGATGATGTCGGCGTTGAGCCTCGGCAGGTAGAGGGTGGCGGCAGCCGACGCGAACTGGAACAGCAGGACGCCGACGAGGAGCCACCGGTAGGGCTTCAGGTATCTGAGCAGCAGTTTGCCGAGCATACGTCTCCGGACACGAAGTGGTGAGGGGTCGGTGGCGCAATCGCGCCGATCATCGTCCAGTGTGCATCGAACCGCATGCCACCGACATCCGTCGACGGGGGGATTCCGGGCGATATCGCTCAGGGCGCAATGACCGGAACGGGCCGGACGGTGACCGCCGTCAGAGCCGGTCGGTGCCCGTGATGATCCCGCGCATCGTGTCGACGGGCAGCTTGGGCACCCGGTTCTCGTCGACGAGCCCGTTCGCCTCCTGCCGGGTGTCGGTGAGTTGCGTGTAGCAGAAGCCCGCGAGCACGGGCGACGCCTGCAGCGCCGACACGAGCTCGCGCAGCTTCGTCTCGAACTCCTGCGGGTTCGCCGCGTTCGTGTACCCCCACGTGTCGAGCTCGGCGTCGGGCGCGAACGACACGCCGCCGAACTCGGTGACCATCACCGGCTTGCCCGCGGTGCCGCCGGGCAGCGCGGAGAGCCGCCGGCCGGCCGGGCCGATGCCCGCCTCGAGCGCGGCGACCGCCGCGGCATCCGCGTAGTTGGCGGCCAGTTCCGCCCCCGTCGTCGTGTAGTCGTGGATCGTCATGAGGTCGGAGGTGGCGTGCTCCCACCCGTCGTTCGAGACGACGAGCCGCGACGGATCGAGCGCCTTCGTGAGGTGGAAGAGCGCCTGCACGAAGTGGAGCTGGGCGGGGTCGTGCGAGATGTGCTGCACGCCCCAGCTCTCGTTCACGGGAACCCAGGTCACGATCGACGGATGCGCGGCGTCGCGCGCGACGATGTCCATCCACTCGCGCACCGTGCGCTCGATCGCCCGCGGCGAGAACTCGAAGGCGCTGCCGATCTCGCCCCAGACGAGGAGGCCGAGCCGGTCGGTCCAGTAGAGCAGTCGCGGGTCCTCCGCCTTCTCGTGCAGGCGGACGGCGTTGAACCCGAGGTCCTTGATGAGCTGCACCTCGGCGCGCAGGGCGTCGGGGCCGGGTGCGGCGAGATGCGTCTCGGGCCAGTACCCCTGCTCGAGCACCGAGCGCAGGTAGCACGGCCGGTCGTTGAGCAGGAACACGCCGCCGTGCTCGCCGATGCTGCGCAGCCCGAAGTACGAGGCGAACTCGTCGACGACGGCGCCCGACTCGTCGACGACGCGCACGCGTGCGTCGAGCAGCCGCGGGTGCTCCGGCGACCAGAGCAGGTGCTCGTAGGCCTGGCCGTTCGCCTGGATGGGCAGCGCGATCGAGAATCGATGCTCTGGGTCCGAGAGCTTCGCCCGGAAGGTGGCGAGTTCCTCGCCCTCGTACTCGACCTCGACCTCGACCCACAGCGGATGCCGCGGTCGCTCCTCGAGCCGGAGGTGCACCGCGACGGACGCGTCCGGGAGGTTCGGCACCCAGTTGACCCTGGTGACCCGCGTCGGGCCGACGGCCTCGAGCCAGACGGGCTGCCAGATGCCCGTCGTGCGGTGGTACCAGATGACGTGGGGGTCCTCGAGCCAGTCCTGCTTGCCGCGGGGCTGAGAGACGTCGACGGGGTCGTCCTCGACGCGCACGACGAGCGCGATCGGGCCGTCGCCGACGAGCTCCTCGGGCAGCTCGAACGCGAACGGCGTCTGGCCGCCCTCGTGCTCGCCGAGATGGTGCCCGTTCGCCCAGACGCTCGCGCGGAAGTCGACGGCGCCGAAGTGGACGACGACCTGCGGATGCTCCGCCGATCGGCCCGCCGCCTCGAGCTCCTCCGCCGTGATGAGCCGCCGATACCAGGCGACGTGGTGGAACGACGTGTCGCCGACGCCCGAGGCCGGCGACTCGGGCGGGAACGGCACGATGATGCGATCGGGCAGCGCCACGGCGCCGAGGTGCCACTCCTCGCGGATGCCGATGCGCTCGTCGTCGAAGGCGAACTCCCACTCGCCGCCGAGGTCGGCCCAGGCGCGGCGCACCAACTGCGGCCGCGGGTACGCGCCGTCCTGCTCGCTGGCCCGCATCATCGAGGAATCACGCATGCAGGCATCATGACGCATCTCTACAGCGCTGTAAAGCCGGACCTGACACGGCGTGCCGGCCGCCGGCGCCCGCCGGGCGCGCGACGCTCAGCGGGCCGGTGCGCTCGCCCGCACCGAGATGCCGTGCCCGACGACCATGTGCCTGCCCG
This sequence comes from Agromyces sp., assembly GCA_031178025.1. Taxonomy (GTDB): domain Bacteria; phylum Actinomycetota; class Actinomycetes; order Actinomycetales; family Microbacteriaceae; genus Agromyces. The sequence goes on from JAPSJU010000048.1 coordinate 6,968, forward strand.
GTCCGTGGTGCCCCTGCATCCGCTCGTGCAGCAGGTCGAACGCGTTCGCGGCGAGCTGGCGCTTGTCGGGCGCCACCGAGCTGAGCGTCGGGCTCGTGTACGCGGTGATGGCGCTGTCGTCCCAGCCCATGACGGCGACGTCCTCGGGCACGCGCCGGCCACGGCGCTGCAGCGCCGTGAGCGCGCCCGCCGCGAAGCGGTCGTCGCGGCAGAGCACGGCGTCGAAGGCGAGGCCGCCATCGAGCGCCCGGTCCACGGCGTCGTCGGCGTCATGCCGATCGAATCCGGCGGTGGTGAGGACGAGACCGGGGTCCGGCCGGATGCCGGCGTCGTCGAGCGCCTCCTGGTAGCCGAGCAGCCGCCGGTGGTTCGTCATCGTGATATCGCCGTCGACGAGCCCGAGGAAGGCGATGCGCCGGCGCCCCAGCGAGATGAGATGGCTCACGCCGTCGCGTGCGGCCGCCACGTTGTCGATCATCACGTGGTCGGTGGTGACGGGGGCATCCACCTCGCCGAGCAGGACGAGCGGCAGGTCGTCGTGGAGGCGGGCGATGTCGAGGGTCGCCATGCGCGTCGGCTGGAAGATGACGCCGTCGACGAGCCCGGCCTCGCGGTCCTGCAGCACGGCCTTCTCGGCCTCGGCGTCGCTCAGGGTCTGCTCGATGATCACGCGATAGCCGCGTTGCAGCGCGATCTCGGCCAGGTGGCTCGCCATCTCGCCGAAGTAGGGGTGGTCGATCTCGGGCATCGCGAGGGCGATCATGCCCGTGCGCCCCGTGGCGAGCCGGCGCGCCGTGAGGTTCGGCCGGTAGCCCAGTTCGTCGATCGCCGCCTGCACCCGGGCGCGCATCTGCGGCTGCACGTGGGCGTAGCCGTTCACGACGTTCGAGACCGTCTTCATCGAGACCTGGGCGCGCTCTGCCACGTCGATGAGTCGCACTCGTGCCATCGCTTCTCCCACCGTCGCCTTGATTCTAGGACGGACCTCGCAAGCGATCTCGCGATCGGATCGTGATCCGCACCCCCTCGACAGAATCTTTACAGCGCTGTACATTGTCGAGCAACCGTCGTGGTGCGACGGCGATGTCCGCGCCGACTCGAGCGCGACACGTTTTCAACGAGGAGGACGACCAGTGACCAAGAGGCTTCGGTTCACGCGGTTCATTCAGGGCGCGGCCATCGCCGCCGTCGGGGCGCTCGCGCTGGCAGGCTGCAGCGGCCAGGGCGGTGCGCAGGCGCCGGGCGGTGAGTTCACGGGCGAGTACGACGGCCCCGAGGTGACCCTGCAGTACTGGAACGGCTTCACCGGCGGTGACGGACCGTTCATGGAGCAGATGGTCGAACAGTTCATGGCCGAGCACGACAACATCAAGGTGGAGTCGACGACGCAGGACTGGGCCGACTTCTACCAGAAGCTCCCGGCCGCCGTGACGGCGGGCGAAGGGCCCGACGTCGGCGTCATGCACCTCGACCAGCTCGCCACCATGGCGGCGCGCAACGTGATCGTGCCGGTCGACGACCTCGCGGAGGAGCTCGACCTCAGCGCCGACGACTTCAGCGAGGAGGTCTGGGACGCCGGCGTCTACAACGATGCGCGGTACGGCATCCCGCTCGACGTGCACTCGCTCGCGATGTACTACAACACCGAGCACTTCGCGGCGGCCGGCATCACCGAGCCGCCGACCGACGCGGCATCCTTCGAGGATGCGCTCGCGAAGCTGAAGGCCGCCGGGTTCGCGACCCCCTTCTGGATGCCGGCGCTCTGGCCCGGTCACCTCATGGAGCTCTCGCTCATCTGGCAGAACGGCGGCGAGCCGTACGCCGAGGACGGTGCCGAGGCGACCTTCGACTCGCCCGAGGGCGTGGAAGCGCTCACCTGGATGCGCTCGATGGTCGACGAGGGATACAGCCCCGCCGACGTCGCCATCGATGCGCAGTACGTGGCGTTCAAGAACGGCGAGACCTCGATCACGTGGGACGGGATCTGGCAGATCAACGACCTCACCGAATCGGGCCTGCCGTTCGCCGCAGCTCCCGTCCCGACGATCGGGGCCGAGCCGGCCGTCTGGGCGAACTCGCACAACTTCTTCCTCCCGCGCCAGACGCAGGCCGACGCCAACACGGTGAACGCCGCGAAGGTGTTCATCGCGTGGATGAGCGAGAACTCGGGCGAGTGGGCGCAGGCCGGCATGATCCCCGCCCGCGAATCGGTGCGCGAGAGCGTGCTCGAGGGCACCGTGCAGCAGCCGATCGCCGAGCAGATCGACAACATGCGGTTCCTGCCGCCGGTGCCGGGCCTCGGTCCGGTGCAGGCCGAGACCCTCGAGGTCGCCGTCGCCGACGCGGTCCTCGGCAAGGCCTCGCCCGAAGAGGCGCTCACCCGTGAAGCGGATCGGGCGTCCCAGCTGATGGAAGAGAACCTCGAGAAGTTCGGCGAGTAGCAGTGAGCGGCACGCAGACGCGCGTGGGCGCCTTCGCGAAGGAGGCGCCCGCCGCGGCATCCGCCGAGGTGCGGAAGGGGCCGGGGCGGCCGCCGACCCGGCCGAAGCCCTTCACCCCGTGGCTCTTCCTGGCGCCCTACCTCGTGCTGTTCTCGGTGTTCGTCATCGTGCCCTCGGTGTTCGGCATCTGGATCAGCATGCACGAGTGGGACTACACGCTGCCGAACAAGCCGTTCGTCGGCGGCGAGAACTACGGTGAGCTCTTCGACCCGGGCTCGGTGAACGCCGGTTCGTTCTGGAGCTCCATGCGGGCCACCGGCATCTTCACCCTCTTCAGCGTGCCGCTGCTGCTCGTGCTGCCGCTGCTCGTCGCGCTCCTCATGAACAAGCAGTTCCCGGGGCGCAACTTCTTCCGCGCCGTCTACTTCGCGCCGTACGTGCTCGGCGTCGCCGTGGTCGGTCTCATGTGGCGCTACCTGCTCGACAACAACATCGGCCTCGTCAACTTCTACCTGGGGGTCTTCGGGCTCCCCGCCGACACGGCGTGGACGACGTCGCTGCCGGCCGCGTGGGTCGCGCTCGTCGGGGTCACCGTGTGGTGGACCCTCGGCTTCAACTCCGTGATCTACCTCGCGGCCCTGCAGGACATCCCGGCCGAGCTCTACGAGGCCGCCGACGTCGACGGCGCGAACTCGTGGCAGAAGTTCCGGAACGTCACGCTCCCGGGCCTGCGTCCGATCCTCACGTTCGTCACGATCAACACCCTCATCGCCTCGGCGAACATGTTCGGCCAGTCGTACATCATCACGCAGGGCGCGCCGGGCCGGGAGACGCGCACGGCGATCTACCAGATCGCCGAGACCGGCCTGCGCAACTTCCAGATGGGCGATGCCGCGGCGATGAGCTACATGCTGACGCTCTTCCTCATGGTGATCAGCATCGCGGTCTTCTGGTTCTTCCGTGAGAAGAAGGACAAGCCGATTCCCGCCGAGGTCCCCGTGGCCGCCGATCGGCCGCTCGAGTCAGGAGCAGTGCGATGACCGCCGTCGACGACACCAGCACCGGCGCCGGCACCGCGACCGCGGCATCCGTCGCCGTGCGCCCGAGCGGCGAGCGCACCGGCCGCACCCGCACCTGGCTCGTGGTCGTCCGGTACCTGCTGCTCGGCGTCCTCGCGCTCATCTACATCAGCCCGATCCTGTTCATGATCGTCACGTCGTTCAAGACCCGGGCCGACGCCGGGGGCATCCCGCCGAGCTGGATCCCGAACCCGTTCTCGACGCAGGCGTACGAGACGATCCTCACCGCCACGGGAACCCCGGTGCTCACGTGGTTCGCGAACAGCATGATCGCGGCGGTGCTGCACGCGCTGCTCGTGGTCGTCACCGCCTCGCTCGCGGCCTACCCGCTCGCGCGCATGGCGTTCCGCGGCCGCGGCGTGGTGTTCGCCATCGTCATCGCGACCCTGCTCATCCCGCCGGTGATCCTGATCATCCCGAACTACCTCATCGTGTCGAACCTCGGCTGGCTCAACTCGCTCGTCGCGATCATCATCCCCACGGCGGCATCCGCGTTCGGGGTGTTCTTCATGCGGCAGTTCTTCGTGAGCCTGCCGGCCGAGCTCGAGGAGGCCGCCATCCTCGACGGCGCCAACCGGTGGGACATCTTCCTCAAGGTGATCCTGCCGCTCTCGAAGCCGGCGATGGCGACGCTCGCGCTGCTCGCGTTCCTCACGAACTGGAACGACTTCCTGTGGCCGGTCTACGTGCTGTTCAGCGCCGACGTGCAGACCCTGCCTGCCGGGCTCAGCACGCTCCAGTCCGCGAACGCGGTGCGCTACGACCTGCTCATGGCGGGCGCGGTCATCGCGAGCGTGCCGGTGCTGCTGCTGTTCGTGTTCCTGCAGCGGTTCATCATCGCCGGCGTCTCGCGCTCGGGGCTCAAGGGGTGAGCCGGTGACGCGGCGGCGCCGGCCGGTGCGGCGGCGGTTCCGCGTGCCGCCGGCGCGTCTCGGAGGGGCGGCCGCGCTCGCGCTCGCGCTCGCCGTGACCGGATGCAGCGG
>JAPSJU010000325.1 GCA_031178025.1 Agromyces sp.
GTCGCGGTCAGGGGGTTCCGCCGGCTCGTCAGGCGCGAGCTCGACCTCTCGCTCGTGCAGAGCACCATCGGCACCTCCCGGTCCGCCGTCGGCATGCGCGCATCCGAGGAGCTCGCCCAGCTCGACTTCGACGCGGAGAACCTCCTGGAGGACGTCGGATCCGGCCGCATCGCCATCCCGTTGCCGCCCGAGGCCGCCGAACGAGCCGGTCAGCTCGCCGCCCGGCTGCGCGTGCGGCTCATCGAGGGCCGCACCGACACGTGGCTGCGCCACGCCGTGACCGAGTCGGCATACCTCAGCCACCGCGTGAGCCTCGACGATCCCTCGGGCTCGGCCGGCCTGCTCTCGCAGGCGCAACGCGACGGACTCCTGCTGGCTCTCTGGCTGCTCGTCGCCCAGCAGCCGAAGCGCTCGGCCGCGCCGTTGTCGGTGCACGTGACGGTGCACGACTCGAGCGAGTCGCTCGATGGGGACCGCCTCGGTTTCGACCTCTCGATCGAGGTGGCGGGACTCGCGCGCCGACGCGTCGATCCGGGGACGTGGGATGCTATCGGTAGTGTCGGAGATCACACGGTGGTGACGGTGGCCGACGGCTTCCGCATCGACGTCGCCTGCACGGTCGACCAGACGGCCGGCGCAGGAAGCCCAGCGGTCCGCACTGCCGCACGATCAAGGGGAAGCTGAATGGCCGACAGCGTTGCACCGATCCGTCTCGCGATCGTCGACGACCACCGGATGCTGCTGGGGGCGCTCTCCGAATGGCTGCGCGCTGCGGCATCCGACATCGAGCTCGCCGCTGCGGTTCCGTCATGGTCGGAGCTGCTCGCCCACCCCGGCTTCCCGGTCGACGTGGTGCTCCTCGACCTCGATCTGCGCGACAACATCCCCGTCTCGCTCAAGCTCTCGATGCTGAAGGCCGCCGGAGTGCAGACGATGCTCATGAGCACCTACTCCGAGCCCGCCGTCGTCCGAGAGGCCCTCAGCTCCGGTGCGCTCGGGTACCTCGTGAAGTCCGAGCCCGTCGAGAACATCATCGAGGCGATCCGGGCGGCACGCGTCGGCGAGTCCTACCTCACCCCCGAGCTCGAGGACGCGCTCGCCGACGAGGGAACGGTGCCGAAGCTCTCCGCGCAGGAGCGCCGGGTGATGGCGCTCTACGGCGCCGGACAGCCGGTGAAGGCCGTCGCGTTCCAGTTGGGCATCTCGGAGGAGACCGCGAAGAGCTACCTCAAGCGGATCCGGGAGAAGTACCGGGTCGCCGGCTTCGACGTGGGCACCAAGGTCGCCCTGCGCAAGCGGGCGATCCTCGACGGCATCCTGCTGCAGTCGGACTGACCGGGTCGACCGGTGCGAGTCCGCCGGTCAGGACTCGACGGCCTCCATCGCGCCGGTCGCATACGGGACGACGACGCCACGGCGGCCCCTCGCCCGGTCGAGCGCGAAGGAGGCGACGGCGAGGAGGATGCCGGCCGCCGTGAGCAGCAGGCCGATCCAGATCGGTGCGACGTACCCGAGCCCGGCCGCGATCGCGAGGCCGCCGAGGAGGGCGCCGAGGCTGTTGCCCGCATTGAGTGCCGAGTGGTTGAGGGCCGCGGCGATCGACTGGCTGTCGCGCGCGACGTCCATCAGTCGAGCCTGGATCGTCGGTGAGAGCGCCGCCGAGGACCCGCCCACGAGGAACACGCCGGTGAGCAATCCGATCGGATGCTGCGCCGTGAAGGCCATGAGCACGAGCGCTGCGGCGAGGATCGCGAAGAACAGGTACATGCTCCGCCTGACGCTCCAGTCGGCGAGCCGGCCGCCGGCCAGGTTGCCGACGGTCATGCCGACGCCGAACACGATGAGCACGAAGGGCACGAACGAGGAGGGAAGACCGGTGACCTCGGTGGCGAGCGGTGCGACGTAGCTGTACACGGAGAAGAGGCCGCCGAACCCGATGGCGCCGATGCCGAGAGCGAACCACACCTGTGCGCGGCCGAACGCCGCGAGCTCGCGCTTCATCGTGGCGCGCTCGTCGCCGGGCTGCCATGGCACCGCCACGAGCACGGCGAGGAACGTCAGCGCGAAGATCGCGGCGACGGCGAGGTAGGCGATGCGCCAGCCCGCGGCCTGACCGAGCCAGGTGATCGCCGGGACACCCACCACGTTCGCGATCGTGAGGCCCGAGAGCACGAGCGCGACTCCTCGCGCCCGCTTGCCCGGGCCCATGAGGCTCGCCGCGACGAGCGAGGCGATCCCGAAGTACGCGCCGTGCGGGAGTCCGGCGACGAAGCGGGCGAGGAGCACGAGTCCGAAGCTCGGCAGGAGGGCGGAGGCCACGGTGGCGAGCGTGAACGCCGCGACCAGCGCGAGCAGCAGGCGCTTGCGCGGCCACCGTGCCGCCGCCGCCGCGATCGTCGGTGCGCCGACGACCACGCCGAGGGCGTAGGCCGAGATGACCCATCCGGCTGCCGCGTTCGCGTCATCAGGTGAGGACGCGTGAAGGCCGGGCAGCACGTCGGCGGCGATGTTCGGCAGGAGCCCCATCGCCACGAACTCGGTCGCGCCGATGCCGAAGCCGCCCATTGCCAGGGCGAGCAGGGCGAAACGGATACGGGCCGGCGACAACGTCGTCGGCCCGTCGGTCAAGAGGGTCACCAGACGATTCTCGCACGGATCGAATCGATTCGACGTCACGAGACCGGCGGCA
>JAPSJU010000326.1 GCA_031178025.1 Agromyces sp.
CGCCGTTCGCCGAGCGCCCCCCGCACCCGATCGGTGAGCGACGCCGGGATGAGCGTCGCTCGCACACGCTCGGCGGGTGCGGCATCGGCCAGCAGGGCCGACCGTACGGCGGCGATGTCGGCGGCGAGCGTGCCGATCGGCCCACCATGCGCCTCCCCGACCGACGGCCCGTATCGCTCGCGCTCGACGGCATCGCGGATGCGCACGAGCGTGGCGCGGAGCTCCGCGTTCCCGAACGCGGGGCGAGCGGCGATCCGGTCGGCGAACGCGCGCGGCGTCTCCGAGCCGCCGCCGCCCGCGCCGAGGTCGCGAGCGGTCGCGACGAGTTCGTCCCATGCGGCATCCGCCGGACGATCGCCGTGCCGGATCCGGCGCATCCTCGTGCCGCGCTGCCCGATCCGGATCGCGGCAGGCGCCAGCAGCAGGATGGAGACGAGGAGCGCGAGCACGCCGGTGCGCAGCCAGAGCTGCCCGGCCGTCGCGATGGCACCACCGTCCGAGCCGGCGAGGTTGCGGTCGGGGTCGAGTTCGGGACGCCCGCTCGCGTCCGGAGTGGCCGCACCCTGGCTGGGCGCGTTCGGCGCCTGCTCCTGGCCCGCGCCCGGCCGCGAGTAGTCGGGCACCGAGCCGCGCCCCGGCGTCGGTTCGAACGGGACCCAGCCGACACCCTCGAAGTACAGCTCGGGCCATGAGTGCAGGTCGTGCGAGTCGACCTCGACTCGCTGCACGCCGTTCACGCGGTCGTCGGTGGGGGTTCCCTGCGTGTAGCCGACCGAGATGCGGGCGGGGATGCCCACCTCGCGCGCGAGCACCGCCATGGTGGACGCGAAGTGCACGCAGTACCCGGCCTTCGTCTCGAGGAACCTCGCGATGACGTCGAAGCCGCCGCCGTCGTAGCCGTCCTCCACCGGCGCCTCGGTCGAGTAGTCGAAGTCGACGCCCCGGAGATACGCCTGGATGGCGACGGCCGCGTCGTAGGGGGATCCGGATGCCGCCGTGATCGTCGAGGCGGTGTCGGTGATGATCGCCGGCACCTCGTCGGGGAGCGCGAGGTAGGGCTCGATGTCCGCCGGGATCTGCCGAGCGGCGGAACGCAGCTGGGCCGGGGTCGGGTCCACCTCCAGCAGCGTCGCCCGGTAGCGCTGGCCGCCCGTGTTGGAGTCGACGCTCCGCACGGTGAGCGACCCCTCGTCCCAGAACCACGATCCGTCGAGACCGTCGATCCTGGCGGTGGGATACGGCACGGGGAGCCACGTCGTGCGGACCTCGTCGATCGTCACGTCGACCGGATGCTCGCTCGTCTCGACGGCGGCGGAGAGCCCGTCGGGCTGGGGCAGCGCGTCGACCGTGTTGTCGCCGTCGACGGGGCGATCCGTCGCCCCCCACACCTCGCCCTCGAACCGATCGAGCGTGAGCAACGTGAAGTACGGCCGGTCACCATCGCGGGCGAAGTAGTGGAACGCCGGACGCGGCTCGGGGCGGCGGAGGTCGCGGCCGAGGTCGATGAAGGGACTCACTCCACGCGCGAACAGGTTCCCCTGGGCGGGCGAGCCGAGCAGCAGGCTCGTCGAGATGCTCGGCGTCGACGCGGCGAGCACGGATGCCGTGAGCAGGCCCACTGCCGCGAGGCCGAGGGAGGCTCCGAGCGTGGAGACGATCGGCACCCGCTTGGGCGCGATCACCGTGGCCGCGCCGTCCTCGCCATCGATCGGCGTCAGGGCCGAGCGGCGGCGCACGCGCACGTCGACGCGCAGGAGCAGCAGGTACGCCGCCGCGGTGAGCACGAGCGTCGGGACCTCGGCACCGGCCTCGATGATGAAGCCGGGAATGAGGACCGGCACGAGTGCGGGTGCCGCGGCGAGGGCGGGCGTCCGCAGGGTCTGCACGAGGATGTCGGTGACCACGGCGAGGAGGCCGATGCCGAGCGCGAGCACGAACGAGAGCGCCGGCACCGGGATGGCGGGCACGGCCTGCTGTTCGATGGTGCGCTGCGCACCCACGAGCAGCTCTCCGAACGTCTCGAACGTGCCCTGGGTCGGGATGGCGAGCAGCAGACTGGACGCACCGCCGAAGAACAGGGTGAGCAGCAGCACCAGCACGCCGAGCTCGAGCACCGGCACGAGGGACGGCGGCGTGCGCACCGCGCGCAGGCCGGCGCCGGCGAACAGGGTGCCGGCGGCCACGAACGCGCACAGCCACCACCAGCCGCTGCCCGCGATGAGGGGCCCCAGCGCCATGGTCGCGATGACGATGAGCAGGAACGACGCACCGGTCAGCGCGAGGCGCTGGGCACGGGTGAGCGGCGCAGCCTCAGGTCGCATCCGACGTCGCCTCCTCGAAGCCGAGCGGCCCTCCCGGCGGCGCCGGTCTCGGCGGCTCGACCGATCGGGCGCTGCCCGCGATGCTCGCCCATGCCTCGCCGATGTCCGCCGGCCGACGCACGCGGACGACCCGCCAGTCGGCCTGCTCGAGCTGGTCGAGGGCGGATCTCGACACGCTCTCGGCCGCGAAGGCGATCGCGGGCTCGAGACTCGGGCGGAGCGCGATGAGGGTGCGCACGTCCTGGGCGCCGGGATCGACGAGCGCCACGAAGCCCGGAGCACGCGCCTCGCGCGACCGCACCCGCGCCTCGGTGACGGCGTGCTCGCCTCCGGGCGACGTGGTCGGGCGGCCGGGCTCCTC
>JAPSJU010000049.1 GCA_031178025.1 Agromyces sp.
ACCGGCAGTTCCGGGTCGAGTGGCGGGGCCGCATGGGCGATTCGGATGCTCTCGCTGACGTCGTACCGCTCGAACGCCGGGTCCGCCGCGAGACCCGAACCGCCGTCGGAGTTCAGCACCGCCTCGTAGGCGTCCCAGCGATCGCCGAACAGCGCTTCCATCTCGGCCGAGAACGCGTCGACGAGCACGAGCCCCACGACGTCGTCGGGGTGCGTCTGCGCGTAGTAGGTCTGCAGGAAGCCGCCGAAGGAGTGCCCGACCAGCACGTAGGGCGGTTCGATCGCGGCCGCATCGAGCAGTGCCTCGAGGTCATGCGCGACACCGTCGATCGTTCGCGGCATCGGCACGGGCGACGAGCGAGTGGTCAGTGTCGGCGTCTCGCCCGGGACGATCGTCCCGGGCCGGTCGTACCGGCAGACCCGCGTGTGCTCCGAGAGTGCCGTGAACACGTCGGGGCCGGCTGCGGGCGGCTGCAGCTCGACCTCAGCCCAGTACTGGCTCGAGTCGTGGATCCCCGATTCGAGGATGACGGTCGGCGAACCGTCGCCGGCGCACTGCATCCAGAGGGTACGGCCGGGTTCGATCTCGACGCTCGATCCGGGTTGCTGCGTCGGTGGGGCCGCCGCCTGCTCCGTGGGGTCGGGCCCGGGTGGGATGCACGCCGCGAGGGCCAGGACGACGGCGACGGACACCGCGGTCCCGAGGAGCCGAGCGACGACGGATGCACGGGCCATCTTCGCTCCTGCCCCGTCGGATCACCACGAGTGTTGGAGCACATCCTGCTCTTCCGGCGGAGCGATGTCGAGCGATCCGGCGCTATCGCCGGGATGCGGTCGAGGCGCGGACGACGAGCTCGGGCTGGAACACCGTCTGTCGCGGGATGAGTTCGGGGTCGGAGGTCTCCTCGAGCAGGATCCGCAGGGCCGTCCGCCCGATGACGCCGCTCGGCTGGCGCATCGAGGAGAGGGGCACGGCCGCCGCCGCCGCGAACGCGATGTCGTCGAAGCCGATGAGGGCGATCTCGTTGGGAACGAGCATCCGACCGTCGACGATGAGGCCCTGGAGCACGCCGAGGGCGAGCAGGTCGTTCGCCGCGAACACGGCGTCGGGCCAGTCGCGCCGGGGCCTGGAGAGGATGCGCGCGCCCGCCGCGGCGCCCTCGGCGACCGTCGGCGCGCTCGTCGCGACCACCTCGACGTCGACGTGCTCGAGGCTCTGCTCGGCCGCCACGCGAGCTCCCGCGAGCCGGTCGGTGACCTGCCGGATCTCGAACGGGCCGCCGACGAAGGCGATGCGCCGTCGGCCCGTGGCGATCAGGTGCTCCACGGCCATGCGACCGCCCATGACGCTGTCGACCGAGACGGAACTGAACCGGCCGTCGCCGCTGAAACGGTCGACGAGCACCGCCGGGATGCCGCGCTCGCGCAACCGCTCCAGCCGTGGGTTGATGTCGCTGTAGGGGGAGATGAGCACTCCGCGCACCTGCTGCTCCTCGAACAGGTCGAGGTAGAGCCGCTCGCGCGCCACGTCCTCATCCGTGTTCCCGTAGAGCACCGCGATGCCGTGGCGGGACGCCTCGTCCTCCGCGCCGCGCACGACATCGCCGAAGAAGGGGTTCTGACCGTCGAGGACGACGAAGCCGACGGTCGTGCTCGTGCCGGCGCGGAGCTTGCGGGCGGCGTCGTTGCGAACGTACCCGAGCGCCTCGATGGCGCGGTGCACGCGCGAGATGGACTCGGCGGACACCTCGCCCGGCCGGTTGAGGACGTTCGACACCGTTCCGACGGAGACGCCCGCATGCTGTGCGACGTCGCGGATGCTCGCCGCTGCCATGCATGCTCCTTCACCATCGAACGCGCAGGAGGTGCAGAACGGCAGCGACTTGACCGCTGCCCGCGACCTCCATAGAGTATGCCTGAATCGTACCTGAATCGATTCAGTATCCGTCAAGTCACACTCACCAGCGGGGGCGTCCAGATCCCCGGCACCTCAAGGAGGAGGACGTGCCCGTGGAGATCGACGCATCCGCTGCGCCGCCCGTCGGCGAAGCGCCCCCCGCGCTCGAGCTGTCCAGGGTCGTGAAGTCGTTCGGCGCCGTCGTCGCCCTGCGATCGGGCACGATCACCCTGCACGAAGGCTCCATCCATGCGCTCATCGGCGAGAACGGCGCGGGCAAGTCGACGCTCGTCAAGATCATCGCCGGGCTGTACCGGCGTGATGCCGGCGAGTTCCGCCTGCGCGGAGCATCCGTCGACTTCACGAGCACCGCCCAGTCCAAGGCCGCCGGCATCGCGGTGATCTACCAGGAGCCGACGCTCTTCCCCGACCTCTCGGTCACCGAGAACATCTTCATGGGCCGCCAGCCCACGAACCGGTTCGGCCGCATCGACCGCAAGGCGATGCGCACCGAGGCACAGGAGATCTTCGCGCGGCTCGGCGTCTCGATCGACCCCGACCGCGTCACCGAGGGCCTCTCGATCGCCGACCAGCAGATCATCGAGATCGCGAAGGCCATCTCCCTCGACGCGCGCGTGCTCATCATGGACGAACCGACCGCAGCGCTCAGCGGCGTCGAGGTCGAACGGCTGTTCGCGGTCGCGCGCAGCCTGCGCGACGAGGGCCGCGCGCTCCTCTTCATCTCGCACCGCTTCGACGAGGTCTTCGCACTGTGCGACACCGTCACCGTCATGCGCGACGGCAGCTACATCGCCACGACGCCCATCGTCGAGACGAGCGTCGACGAGCTCGTGCGGCAGATGGTCGGCAGGGATGTCGCCGAGCTGTTCCCGAAGCTCCCCGCCGAGATCGGCGGCGACGTGCTCGTCGTCGAGGGGCTGAGCCGCCCCGGCGTCTTCCACGACATCAGCTTCAGCGTGCGCGCCGGCGAGATCGTCGGGCTCGCCGGGCTCGTGGGTGCCGGCCGCAGCGAGGTCGCGCGCGCGATCTTCGGCGTCGACCGATACGAGTCGGGATCGGTGCGCCTCGGCGACCGCTCGCTGCCGAAGGGCAACCCGCGCGTGGCGATGGCCCGAGGGCTGGCGCTGGTTCCCGAGGATCGTCGCAAGCAGGGCCTCGTGCTCGACGAGAGCGTGACGCGCAACATCACGCTCGCGATCCGCGGCGGACTCGCCAGGGCCGGACTCATCTGGGGTGGCCGCGAGAACACGGCGGCGCAGATTTGGGCGAGCCGGCTCGAGGTGAAGACCGCGGCGCTCGATGCCGAGACCGGCACGCTGAGCGGCGGCAACCAGCAGAAGGTCGTACTCGGCAAGTGGCTCGCGACCGAGCCGAAGGTGCTCATCGTCGACGAGCCCACGCGCGGCATCGACGTCGGCACGAAGGCGGAGGTGCACCGACTGCTCTCCGAGCTCGCCCAGCAGGGCATGGCCATCCTCATGATCTCGTCGGAGCTGCCCGAGGTGCTCGGCATGGCCGACCGCGTCCTCGTCATGCGCGAGGGCCACCTGACCGGCGAGTTCACCCGCGCCGAGGCCACTCCCGAAGCCGTCATGTTCGCGGCCACCGCCGAGAAGGAGCACGCACGATGACCGCGACCCTCGAACGCCGACCGGTGACGCATCCGGTCGGCCGCGCCGTCGGGCGGGTGTTCAAGGCACGCGAGACGGGCATCGTCATCGCCCTCGTGCTCGTGATCCTCGTCGCAACGGTGCGCAACCCGAGCTTCCTCTTCTCCGGCGACGGCTTCCGCGACCTGCTCCTCACGCCGTCGCTCCTGATGCTCGTGGCGGTCGGCCAGGCCATCGTCATCATCACGCGCAACGTCGACCTGTCGGTCGGCTCGATCCTCGGCCTCACCGCGTATCTCACCGGCCGGCTCTTCATCGACGCTCCCGGTCTCCCGATCATCGTCGTGCTGCTCGCCGGCGTCGGGCTGGGCGCGCTGCTCGGGCTCGTCAACGGCGCGCTCGTCGCGTTCGCCAAGGTTCCCGCCCTCGTCATCACGCTCGGCACGTTGTACGTCTACCGCGGCATCAACGTCGCCTGGGCCGGCAGCGACCGCATCAACGCGTCCGACCTGCCCGCCGACTTCCGCGGGCTCGGCACCGGGCAGCTGCTCGGCATCCCGATCCTCACGATCATCGCCGCCGTCGTGCTCGTCGTCGCCGCGTGGTACCTGCGCAACCTCCGCAGCGGACGCGAGCTCTATGCGATCGGCTCCGAGCCCGCCGCGGCCGAGCTCTACGGCCTGCGCGTGACCCGCCGCATCCTCGCCGCCTTCCTCGTGAGCGGCGCCCTGTCGGGGCTCGCCGGCGTGCTCTATGCGGCGCGATACGGCACCGTGAGCTCCGGCGCCGGAACCGGGTGGGAGCTGCAGGCCATCGGTGCGGCCGTCATCGGCGGCGTCGCCATCTCCGGAGGCGTGGGCACCCTCTGGGGCGCCGCGATCGGCGCCTACCTGCTGCTCACGATCAACCGCGCCCTCCCGATCCTCGGCATCGAGGACTTCTGGCAGCGCGCCGTCGTGGGCGCCCTCATCATCGGGGCGATCGTGCTCGACCGGCTGCTCGCCCTCCGACAATCCAGGAAGCTCCTCGAAGCCAGGGAGGACGGTCGATGACCGCCACGGCCACCGACGCACGCGCCACGCGCACGTACGCCGCGCACGCCCAGCCGGCGTGGCGACGCATCCTGTTCACCCGCGAGACGGCCGTCATCGCGCTGCTCGCCATCGTGATCGCCGTCGCGCTCGCCACCGTGCCGAACTTCGACAGTCCGCTGACGGTCACGTACCTGCTGCGGGACGTCGCACCGATCCTGCTCATCGCGCTGCCCATGACGCTCATCATCGTCACCGAGGAGATCGACCTGTCGGTCGCGAGCGTCGTCGGCCTCTCGAGCGTCATGACCGGCATCCTGACCCAGAGCGGCCTGCCGTTCCCGGTCGCCGCGATCCTCGCGGTCCTCGTCGGCACCGTGGCGGGCGTCGTCAACGGCTTCCTCATCACGGTCGTGGGCCTGCCCTCGCTCGCGGTCACGATCGGCACGCTCGCCCTGTTCCGCGGCATCGCCGTGGGACTGCTCGGCACGACCGCGATCACCGAGTTCCCCGAGTTCTGGAGCGACCTCGCCAAGGACAACATCCCGGGCACGCCCGTGCCCGGCATCATGATCCCCTTCGTCGTGCTCGCGATCGCCTTCGCGATCCTCCTGCACTTCACGCCGTTCGGCCGCTCGCTCTACGCCATCGGGCTCAACAAGGAGGCGGCGGCCTTCTCGGGCATCGACGTGGGACGCACGAAGTTCCTGCTCTTCGTGCTGAGCGGCACGGTGTCCGGCTTCGCCGGCGTCTACTTCACGCTGCTCTACAGCAACGCGCGCGGTGACAACGCGACCGGCATGGAGCTCGCGATCATCGCGGCGGTGCTGCTCGGCGGCGTCTCCATCTTCGGCGGCCGCGGAGCGCTGCACGGCGTCATCGCCGGCGTGCTGCTCATCGGCATCCTCGGCAGCGCGCTCCGGCTCGCCGGAGTCACCTCCGACATCATCAACGTCATCACGGGAGTCCTGCTCGTGCTCTCCGTGGTGTCCGCCAGCCTCCTCGCCTGGCTCCGCCGCAAGCGGACCTCGGCGATCGGGAAGAAGAAGGGGCGCAGTGCGATGTCAGCCGACTCGCCCTGACCGCCCGCCTGCCATCACAGTCCCCATGAAAGGAAACAACGATGTTCAGTCATGATCGAAAGCGCCGGAGCCCCGGCACGGCGATCGCAGCGGTGGCGCTCGGCGCCGCGCTCGCACTCACCGGTTGCTCCGCAGGCAACGGCGGCGGCGGAGGTGAGGGCGGCGGCGACGGCGACGGCGGCAACCTCGCCATCACCTTCCTGCCGAAGAACCTCGGCAACCCCTACTTCGACACCTCGAACGCCGGCGGCGAAGAGGCGATCGAGGAGTTCGGCGGCACGTTCGCCGAGGTCGGTCCCTCGGAGGCGAGCCCGACCTCGCAGGTGAGCTTCATCCAGACGGCCGCCCAGCAGGGCGTCGGCGGTCTGGTCGTCTCGGCGAACGACCCCGAGGCGATCTGCGATGCCCTCAACGAGGCACGGGATGCCGGCGTGAAGGTCGTCACGTTCGACTCCGACACGAACCCCGAGTGCCGTGACCTGTTCATCAACCAGGCCACCGCCGAGGGCATCGCGAAGTCGCAGGTCGACCTCATCGCCGAGCAGATCGGCGGCGCGGGCCAGATCGCGATCCTGTCAGCCTCGGCGAACGCCACGAACCAGAACGCCTGGATCGAGCTGATGGAGGAGGAGCTCGCGGCGAACCACCCCGACATCGAGCTCGTCGAGACGGTCTACGGCGACGACGACGACCAGACGTCGTTCGACAAGACCGCCGCCCTGCTGCAGACCTACCCCGAGCTCAAGGGCATCATCTCCCCGACGACCGTGGGCATCGCGGCCGCCGCGCGCTACCTCTCGACCTCGGAGTACAAGGGCCAGGTCGCGCTGACCGGTCTCGGCACGCCGAACCAGATGCGCGAGTACGTCGAGGACGGCACGGTCACGGCGTTCGCGCTCTGGAACCCGGCCGATCTGGGCTACCTCGCGGCCTACGCGGCGAAGGCGCTCATCGAGGGCGAGATCACCGGTGAAGAGGGCGACTCGTTCGACGCCGGCAAGCTCGGCGAGTACGAGGTCGGCGCCGACGGTGTCGTGCTCCTCGGCGACCCGTTCGTGTTCGATGCCGAGAACATCGGCGACTTCGACTTCTAGCGTCGATCAGCGGATGCCGCGAGCATGCGGCACCGCGGAGGGCCCGGGGCGACACGCCTCGGGCCCTTGCCGTCGGTGGAGGGGACGCCCGCGCTCAGCGCTCGGACCGGGTGAACCCGGCGCCCTGGGTCTTCTCATCGGCGACGCGCACCCCGAAGCGGTAGGCGAGCTCGCCGCCGAGGGTTCCGGAGACCCCGATGCAGATGAGGCCGATGACACTGAGCGTCACGGCGATGCCGTTGACCTCGTCGAGGTCGCCCGCACGAATGAGCAGTGAGATCGCGAACACCGCCATCGCGCCGAGGTTGAAGGCCATGTGGATGAGTGCGATGCGTCGCGCCTTCGTGCCGGACTCCAGCTGCGAGAGATCGAAGAAGCCCACGGCTGCCGCGAGCAGCGCCCCGACGAGGCCGATCAGGGTGAGGAGCGCGGCGCCTCTCGCGTACGCCTCGGCACGATCGCCGAAGATCGAGACGAGGTCGAAGACGAACGCCGCGACCCACGCGCCGATCGGGATCGTCACGAGGACCGCGTGGAACGGATGTCCGTACGGACCGGCGATGATCGAGCGCGGCCGCTTCGATCGTTCGTGCGCCGAGTCAACCATGAGGAGCTCCTTCCCGAGACGACATCGTCAGCTCACGGTAGGCCTCGAGCCGCGCGCGTGTCAGGCCCTTGACGTCGGCCGCCGCACCACGGCGCCCGCGCCATCGGGGGCGCGGACGATTCGGCGCGCGTGATCGGCATCCGGCTCGTCCCGCAGGCTGAATCGTTTCGATTCTCCTTGACAGCGGACGGCACGCGGGAATAGCGTCGTCGGTGGAAAGCGCATTCCCACCATGCCGGCCCGACGACGTGCGACCGTGACCGGTCAGCCCGACGCTCGAGACCAGGCATGCGAGGACGGCGCTGGGCACGGAAACCAGGGCGGACGTCCCAGAAGCGGCTCGATCTGCTCACCATCACTCACTCGATCACAAGGACGTGAATCAACGTGCGAAATCCACTGCGCAACGTCATTCCCCTCATGCTCTCGGTGGCCGTGGGGCTCTCCCTGTTCGGCGTCAACGCGCCGGCAGCAGCCGCCCCGCCATCCGACGCCCGACCGGTGGAATACCTGACCCGGGGCCTCGTCGCAGCGCAATCCGCGAACGGGATCTTCCTCAGCTGGCGCTTCCTCGGCGACGAGCCCGACGGCCTCGCCTGGAACGTCTACCGCAAGGACGGCGCCGCCGACTTCGCGAAGATCGCGACCGTCGAACCGCGCGATGTCGAGCCCGAGAGCGACTACGAGACGAACCCGGGCATCGTGAAGGAGAACGTGACCCCGTCGAACTACACCGACCCCGACGGCCAGCTCACCTCGACCTACGAGGTGGCCCCGGTCGTCGACGGCGTCGAGGGCGCGCGGCAGGGCATGAGCGTGCCCATGCTGTCGGCCCTGACCGGGGGCGCCGGGCAGGCCGGCCGAGGCGCCGCGCACTACATCCCGCTGAAGCCCGCCCCGGCCCCCGTGCCGCTCGCGCACTTCACCTACCGCGGCAACACGTTCGGCCCGAGCACGAGCCTCAGCCCCGCGAGCATGGTGGTCCCGGGCACCGAGAACCAGCACTGGTACGTCGTGGACATGGACCTGCTCCGGGAGTTCCGCGTGGCGTACGAGGAGCAGGCGACCGTGACGCAGGAGCAGCTCGACGGCTGGGTCGCCGAGCTCAACGAGCACAACACGACGCCCAACGCGCTCGGCGTCGCCAGCTACACCTCCGCGCGGCCGCTCACGAACGCCCTCGTCGACGGCAAGATCACGGAGGCCCTCTACGACGAGCTGGAGGGGGAGTTCATCCGGTACGTCGAGAACCTCGACGCCGGCACGTCGCTTCCCTACGCGAAGACCGCCACGGGCGCGATCCTCACGTCGCAGAGCGCGACGTACTCGACCCACGACATGACGGTCGGTGACTTCGACGGCGACGGCGAATACGAGATCGTCGTCAAGTGGCGCGGGACGCAGCAGGACCCCATGTACTCCGAGCCGATCTTCGGCGGGCGCAACACCACGACCGCGCCCGAGTACATCGACGTGTACAAGCAGGACGGAACGATGCTGTTCCGCGTCGACATGGGCTACAACGTGCGAGCGGCCAACGACCACGAGACGACGCTCTTCGCCGAGGACTTCGACGGCGACGGGAAGTCCGAGCTCATGCTCAAGACCGCCCTCGGCACCCGCATCGGCAACTGGGACGAGGCCTCGCAGTCCGTCGTCTACCCCGACTCGGGCGTCGTGGGCGGCGAGGACGGCCTGAACTCCACGACGGACAGGTTCGCGGAGTACTTCGCCACCGGCGACACGGAGGCACTCGACACCTACTGGTCGCTCCTGAACAGCTTCACCATCTCCTACCGCAGCCCCACGGTCGGCGGCGGCAACGACGGACCGAATGACCCGGCCCTGAAGCGCTGGATCAAGACGTACCACGTCGGCCCCATCGGCCCCGCCAAGGACGACCAGGAGTTCTTCTCGGCGTTCGAGTGGGACGCCGAAGCCGGCGCCGGCGTGCTCGTGGACAGCGAGACGTACCCGTTCCCGTACGAGGCCAGCGTCGACGGCGAGAACTGGGCCATGACGCCCGCCACCCAGCGCGGCAACTACTCGTACCTGGCCTTCCCCGGCCCGGGCGCAGGAAGCTCGGCCAGCGACTACAAGGCGCAGATCATGGCGGAGCGGGAAGCGTACTGGCTGGAGCATCCGTGGAAGCCGGCCTCGTACGGCGACGCGCAGGGCAACCGGCCCAACCGGTACGTCGGCGTCGTCGCGGCCCTCGACGGCGTCCACAAGTACGCCGTGTCGCAGCGCGGCTACTACCACCGCACGACCCTCGCCGCGTTCGACATCGTGGACGGGCAGGTCAACCTGCAGGCGAGCTTCGACTCGGATGACCCGCAGTACTGGTCGCTCGGCGGAAGCGCCTACGACTACCGGAACCGCGGCAACCACGACACCAAGTCCGCCGACCTCGACGGTGACGGCTGGGATGAGGTCGTGCTGAAGGGCATGGTGCTGGGGCTCGACGCCGACAGGACGAAGATCCTGCCCAAGGTGCTGAACGGCGACGTCATGCCGACGATCGAGGGACTGGACGGCGTTCCGCCGGTCGCGGGCGTCTTCCAGTTCGCCACCGACGAGGTGCGGAACAACCCGCTGAACGTCTGGGCCCCGCTCCGCCACGGCGACCGCGGCGCCCTGCTTCCCGTCGACAAGGACGACAACATCCGGGAGTGGTCCGGCATGGAGGAACACCTGCTCGACGACATCCGGACCGGCCATCACCTCGGCTGGATCCCGGGCCCGGCAGGCTACGACCCGATGAAGGGGAAGCGGCTGAACGAGGAGGGTGAGGTCGTCACCGAGAACTCGCTCATCTTCGGCGTGTACGCGGGGAGCGACGACGAGGGCAGTGTCGCCGGCAACTACTCCAACCGCTGGCCGGGCGCACAGGCCGGCTCGGCGGGCGCGACGCGGGAGGTGCGGAGCATGGTCACCGGCGAGATCCTGACGACCACCGCCACGTCCCGCGGCATCGCGGCCGGCCAGAACGCCATCTGGTTCGGCGGCGGGCTCACCCACATGGGCGTCAACGGTGCCACCATCCACGCACTCGACGACCTGACGTTCGCGACGACTCCCTACCTCGCGACGGGCATGACGTCGACCGGCAACAAGAGCACGCCGACCCTCAAGGCCGACATGTTCGGTGACTGGCGCGAGGAGCTCATCCTGCGGGCAGGAGGCAACCGCCTGGGCATCGTCACGACGCTGGCGCCCACCGAGTACGGCATCCGCACGCTGATGCACGACCCGATGTACCGCAACGGGGTGGCCAACAAGAACAACGGCTACGACCAGGTCGGATTCGCCAGCTTCTACCTGGGCGACGAGGCGGAGCTGCCCGAGATGAGGACCGACATCGCCGTGCCGGCCGCACCTGACACGACGGCGCCGTCCGTCGAGGTGAAGCCGGACTCGAAGGGTGAGGACGGCGTCTACACGAGGGTCTCCTTCCGGCTGTTCGATGCGGGGAAGATCGCCTCGGTCACGGTGAACGGGGTCGAGCAGGACCTGGCCGACCGGACGCACGCCAACCTCAACGGCGTCACGCCGGGCACGTACGGCGGCCGACTCGGCGCCAACGAGCTGCAGGTGCACGACGTGGCGGGCAACGTCACCACCGTGGCGTTCACGCTGGTCGAGTGACGGCGGGGGATCCCGGCGACGGGATCCCGGCAGCTCGGGGAGGGTCGGTCCGCACGGGCCGGCCCTCCTCGGCGTGAGGAGTGTCGCCTCGCGGTGACGAGCGGTCGCTCAGTCGCCCTGCGCCAGCTCGTACGACGGCTGCCGCAGCGCCCGCACCCACGGATAGTGGCGCGCACCGGGCAGGGGATGCCGCACCGCGTCGAAGCGCAGGAGCCGATCCACGGGGCCGGCCGGCCGGCGCAGCTCGAGCTCGGCGAAGGGATGCCACAGGGAGAGCGGCCGGCCCCAGTAGAGGCGCAGGCGCCACGTCGAGCGCTCGAGTTCGACGGCCAGGTCACCCGGCTCGGCGGGGAGCTCGTCGGGTGCGATGGTGCGGGCGGCGATGAGCACCGGCCCGTGGTCGCCCCGGTAGGGCAGCAGCGTGCCGAGGCGCGCCCGCGACGGGGATC